>CAMEPN010000193.1 GCA_945931735.1 uncultured Clostridia bacterium | reverse complement strand
GATGACGCGGAAGTAAAAATGTCCGTGCGCCCACAGAGAGCGGCTGAAGCTGAGAATGCCGCGGAACGCAGCGCATTACAATGGTCCGCCGAGGGCGCGGTCAAAGGCTCTGCCGAGTATTCCGCGACGTTGCGCGGGCGTTAACCGCAGGGATATATTAAGGGATACGCCGAATAAAGCGAAGCGTAACAAATTCAGACACGCGAGTTCGCTCGTTTGAGCGGGTCGAATTTGTTTTATTCAGCGTTTCCTAAGGTATCCGCAAGCGATAAGGTGGCATAGCGGCTCAGAATTTCTGTCCGTCCTTATAGCAGCGCGCTGCGCGTGCTTAGGGCGGTTTTTTTGTTTAAATAATGAAAGGAAGAATTTTCAGCATGGAAGGAAAAAAGAAGATATTCAGCGGCATTCAGCCCACCAATACCCCCCACCTCGGAAACTACCTCGGAGCAATGGTGAACTGGGTCAAATTACAGGACGAGTACGACTGCACATACAGCATAGTCGACCTCCACTCGATCACGATAAGACAAGACCCCGTAAAGCTCCGCAATCAGATAAAGGAAAGCTACGCGCTGCTTATCGCTATGGGACTTGACCCCGAAAAATCCACACTGTTCGTACAGGGGCACAACCCCAACCACGCGGAGCTGTCGTGGATCCTCTCCTGCTACACGCAGTTCGGCGAGCTGTCGAGAATGACGCAGTTCAAGGACAAGTCCGCCAAGCACCCCGACAACGTGAACGCGGGTCTGTTCACCTACCCCGTCCTCATGGCGGCGGATATCCTGCTGTATCAGGCTGACCTCGTGCCCGTCGGCGTCGACCAGTCCCAGCACCTCGAGCTTGCCCGCAACATTGTCCAGCGCTTCAACGGTATCTACGGCGACGTTTTCACCATGCCCGAGGGCTATATAACCAAGGCTACCGCAAAGGTAATGTCGCTCCAGGAGCCGACAAAGAAGATGTCCAAGTCCGACGAGAACCCCAACGCCTCGGTATGGATCCTCGACGACAAGGACACGATAATCCGCAAGTTCAAGCGCGCAGTCACCGACAGCGAAACCGAGGTATGCGCTCGCGAGGGCAAGGACGGAATTATCAACCTCATGTCCATCTACTCCGCCGTTACGAACAAGTCCTTCGAGGAGATAGAGCGCGAGTTCGCGGGGAAAGGCTACGGCGACTTCAAGCTCGCGGTCGGCGAAGCGGTCGCGGATATGCTCGCGCCGATGCAGGCGGAATTCAAGCGTATCTTCGCGGACAAGGCTTACCTTGAAAACTGCATGAAGCAGGGCGCCGAAAAGGCTTACAAGGCTTCCAGAAAAACGCTTCAGAAGGTGCAGAAAAAGGTAGGATTTGTTACTTTCTGACGCCGCGGCGGCAGCGATTTGTTTAAAAACGAGAAAAACGGCGGGTATATCGACCGCGCTGTTGTGATATGTGACAAAAATATGCCCGAAATTAAATTAATACTTGCATTTTGGAGCGTTTTCTGTTACAATATTATTTGTTACTGAATAATTCAATCCTATTTAGAGAGGTAGGTGCTCAGAATGGCAAAATGTGAAATCTGCGGCAAGAGTGTAACTTTCGGAATCAAGGTTTCTCACTCTCACAGACGCAGCAACAGAACCTATAAGCCGAACGTAAAGAAGGTCAAGGCTATCGTGAACGGCACTCCCTGCAGAGTTAATGCCTGCACACGCTGCCTGCGCTCCGGTCTTGTACAGAGAGCGGTTTGATTTCTAAGTAAATCGGGTTCAACAGATGATATCCCCTGTCACGCGACAGGGGTTTTCTGTTTTTTTACCCCGTTACAACGCTTTGCCGTTGGGCGATAATAAAGTAACGGCTTTTGCCTTAAGCTGTAAATTTATCCGAAAAGGAAGTTTCATTATGTATAAACAGTTTTCCGACCGAGTTTCGTCGCTCCAGCCCTCCGCAATTAGAGAAATCCTGAAATTCACCGCCGACCCCGAGGTAATCAGCTTCGCCGCAGGCAACCCCGCACCCGAGGCGTTCCCCGTCGACGTTATTTCAAAGCTCTCCGCGGAGATTTTCGCCGAGGAGCCGATAAACGCCCTGCAATATTCTGTCACCGAGGGCTACGCACCGCTCCGCGCACGGCTCGAAAGCGACCTGCGAAAGGACGGGCTTTTCGCCGACGACGATATGCTCGTGATCACCTCGGGCGCACAGCAGGCTATCGAAGTCACCGCTAAAATACTCTGCAACGAGGGCGACGTCGTTATCTGCGAGGACCCCTCCTTCGTCGGCGCACTCAACGCGTTCAGAAGCTACGGCGCAAGGCTGGTCGGCGTTCCGATGGACGACGAGGGAATGATACCCGAGCTGCTCGAAAAGGCGCTCAGGGAAAATCCCCGCGCAAAATTCATCTACACCATTCCGAATTTCCAGAACCCGACCGGCAAGACTACCACCATCGAACGCCGCCGCGCCATGCTTGACCTCGCAAAAAAATACGGAGTGTATATTCTCGAGGACAACCCCTACGGGGCGCTCCGATTCGCGGGGGAGGATATCACCTCGATAAAGCAGCTCGATACCGACGATCACGTCCTCTATCTCGGGACATTCTCCAAGACGCTCGCGCCGGGGCTTCGCGTGGGATACCTGCTCGGCTGCGGCGATATCGTCCGCAAGGCGGTAGTCGGGCTTCAGACCAGCACGGTACATACCAATATCTGGGCGCAGATGCTCACATTCCGCTCCCTCGAAACCGTCGATTTCGCAAAGCACCCCCAACACCTGCGGGATATCTACCGTGCGAAATGCGCGAGAATGCTCAATGCATTAAAGGAAGGTCTGCCCGAGTGCATTAAGCTCACCGAGCCGCAGGGCGGGCTGTTCATATGGGCGACCCTCCCCGACAGCGCGGATATGAACGCGTTCTGTAAGGCGGCTGTACAGCGCAAGGTGGCTGTTGTCCCGGGAATAGCGTTCTGCGCGGACGAAAGCGCCGTTTCGCACTCGTTTCGACTGAATTACTCCACTCCCACCGACGAACAGATCGACGAGGGCATGAAAATACTCTGCGAAACCGCGAGGGATTTTCTGAAATAAATTCCGAAAATAGCAAATTTTACACGGGGAAGAAGTTAAGCTGTCTTCCCCGCGTTTTGTCATATCGCACAGCACACCCCCGCATTTGACAAAAACAAAGCGATGTAGTATAATAAATAAAGCGTGTATAAATACATATAAAACATTCTGTATAAAAAACACAAAAACACTGAAACTTTTTTGAAAAAACCGCTGACTACCCATGTGAAGGCGGATAAGCGAGGTGAGATCCGCGTGGGAAATCCAGACACTGACAGCTACTTTGACACCGTATATGCCGAAACATTCAATTCGGTTTCCCGTTTTGTCGTAAGCCATGCGTCGCGTTTCCAGGACGCGGAGGACATCATACAAAACGTTTACACCCGCTTTTATAAGCGTATCTGCGCTAAGGGTCATTCCGACATCGACAGCGCGGAGGCTTTTCTCATAAACATAGCGAAATTTGAGTGCAGGAGCTTCCTCTCGGGCTTTATAAAGCGCCGCGACAGCGAAATGCATATGTCGGATTTCTCCGAAGAAGAAACTGCGGCGCTCGAGGCGGAAATGTCCCGCGATCAGGCAAGCCTTGAGGACGTGCTTTCCGATAAAATTCTCGCAAAACAAATTTTCGACGATATAATGAAGTCCGACGAAACCGTCGGCAAGATATTCTACCTGCATTTCGTGTGCGATATGAAGCTCGACGAGGTCGCCGAGCAGCTCGGAATGAACCTTTCCACCGTCAAGACCAAGCTCTACCGCACCATAGAAAGGCAGAAGAAAAAGTTCGGCATATAATGCAAATAATTACGAAGGGAGGTCATGCTTTGTGAACAAAAAGGATTTTTACAAGCAGCTTATGAGCGAATATTCGTTCGACGCTGATGAAATAAAGAAAAACGCCAAAAAAGGCAGAACAGCAGGGCATAGGATCTCCCCGATGCATATAGGCATGACCGCGGCGGCGGCAGTTGTCACCGTTGCGGCGGGAACAGTCATATTCAGCCTTGCCGGAAGAAACGACGGCGTAAGCCTTGTCGCGGGCGATACCCTTGCCGCGCTCTCCGATACCCAGCGCCTCGAAAAGGCAATGGAGGAAATGCGCCGCAACGAGGGCAGCAGCGAGCTTAAGGACGTGCTGATTACCTTCACGGAGCCGCTCGACCCCGCGCAGGTGCAGTCGATACTCACCTCCCACGCCGAGGGCAGTGTAAACGTTAAAATGCTGTATTTCGCCGACGGAACAAGAGCAGTCGGCGAGGAACAGGTGCGCTCGGGCTTCGCGGGAACAAATAAGATCTCCGGCGCGGTCATCAACTGCGCAGGCTCCCTCATGGCTTCCCTTTACAGCGACAGCAACATCTTTGCCGTAGAAGCAATTACCGACAGCGACGATATCTCCGCCGTTTCCCCCATAAACGTAAACACGGAGAGCACCGAGCCTGTCTACACCGAT
>CAMEPN010000192.1 GCA_945931735.1 uncultured Clostridia bacterium | reverse complement strand
TCTGCAAGCCCGGTTCCATTCACCCCCACACCAAGTTCACCGGTCAGGTTTACGTCCTCAAGAAGGAAGAAGGCGGCCGTCATACTCCTTTCGTTTCCAACTACCGTCCTCAGTTCTTCTTCAGAACCACAGACGTTACAGGCGTAATCACTCTGCCTGCTGACAAGGAAATGTGCATGCCCGGCGATAACGTTGTAATGGATGTTGAGCTTATCACTCCTATCGCTATCGAGGAAGGTCTGCGTTTCGCTATCCGTGAGGGTGGCAGAACCGTAGGTTCCGGCGTTGTTACCAAGATCAACAGCTAATTCCTGTCGATCGACAACAAACCCATAAATAATAAGACCGCTCTTCCGAAAGGGAGAGCGGTTTTTGCGTAATAAGCCGTTTCGAGTGGATAGGTTCATTTATTCATCTTTGGGTTCTCGGTTCTTCCAAGAATATAATCTACTGAAACGTTATAAAAGTCGGCTAGGCGAATTAGGGTTTGGGTGGGGATATCGCGTTCCTCCGATTCATAGTAAGAATAAGCGCGTTGACCACAATATATTTTTTCTGCAACCTGTTTTTGAGTGAGTAATTCGCTTTCGCGCAGCGTCTTTAATCTGTACATTGTAATACCTCCCAAATAAATTCTTAATAATATTATGCCTTAGAACATAATGTGCTATTGACATGTTGACCATTTTGTGCTATAATATTTTAAGAACAGATTGTTCTACAATAAAGGAGGTAATTATGAAAAAAATCAAAAGATTTACAGCTGTTATTTTGGCGGCAGCTATTACTCTAATTGCAACCACTTTCGCTGTCAATGCTGCAAGCATAGATGAGACTGCATCGTCTATGAAATTTGATGAGGAGTATACGTGTAATTATAGCGACAAAGCAGAGATGTATGACTATAAAGTCGATGTGAGTAAAAAAGGTACCCTGACCGTAAAAGTCAACACCGCTATTACCTATTGTTCCGTATATCTTTTTGACAGTGATTGTGCCAATGTTCCTGTTAGCTCCGTTAATGTTACTACCGGTAAAATTAATAATTTTGGAGAGGCTGAGGACCCGTTTGCCTGCTTTTCAACTAACCCAGCATCCGGTAAGACCGTTGCGACAACATCATGGGAAGTAAGTAAGGGCACATATTATATCAGAGTTACAAACACGCGCGATTACCGTGAAGGCTGGCGTTATGAACCTTATGCGGGAAAGATAAAGGTTACATCTTCTTTTAAGGCAAGTTCCGAGCCGGTTCTGTCTTATTTTTCGGTTAATTTGAAAAAAGGCAGTACTCTTCAATTAGGCGGCGTTTTCACCACAGGAAGTGGTAAAATAGAGTGGAAATCATCTAAAAGCTCTGTTGCCGCTGTGTCCTCAAAGGGTAAAATAACTGCGAAGAAAAAGGGTACCACAATTATAACGGCAACCTGCGGAGATGTTATACTCAAAATTAAGGTCAAAGTAACTGCGTGATCGAAAAAAATACTTGAAACACCCCCCTCTCTGTGCTAAAATAGTATCAGAGAGGGGGCATTTCTGTGCAGATCAATATTCCCGAAAACATAGCTGTGGTTCTTGATAAATTGCAGTCCGCCGGCTATGAAGCCTACATCGTCGGCGGCTGCGTCCGCGACAGTATAATGGGCATGACGCCGCACGATTACGATATAACTACCTCTGCGCTCCCGCAGGAAACGGAGCGCGTGTTCGAGGGCTTTCGGATAATCGAAACGGGGCTTAAGCACGGCACTGTGACAGTTATATCCGAGGGTCAGACCGTTGAAATAACCACCTTCCGCGTCGACGGTCAGTACAAGGACGGGCGCCACCCGCAGGACGTAACATTCACCGCGAGCATTCGCGACGACCTCTCCCGCCGCGATTTCACCATAAATGGCATTGCGTTCAGCCCCTCGCGCGGGAAAATAGACCCGTTCGGCGGGGAGGAGGATATCTCCCGCCGCATTATCAGATGCATCGGCGACCCCGACAGGCGCTTCGGCGAGGACGCGCTTAGAATACTCAGAGCGCTTAGGTTCGCGTCGGTGCTCGGGTTTGAAATAGAAAACGATACTGCACAGTCCATTCGCCGCAATTATTGCCGCCTCGCGCTGGTGTCCTCGGAGCGTATTCTATCCGAGTTGAAACGGCTTCTCTGCGGGGAAAACGTGCTTGATGTCCTGCTCGGGTTTCCGGAGGTGTTTTCGGCGATAATCCCGCAGCTTTCCCCGATGGTAGGCTATGACCAAGGCTCACGGTACCACGACAGCGACCTCTATACCCACACGGCTCGCGCCGTTGCCGCCGCCCAACCCGAGCCTGCTCTGCGGCTCGCAATGCTTCTCCATGACACGGGAAAGCCGCACTGCCACACCACCGACGAAAACGGCGAGTGCCATTATTACGGCCATGCGGAGAAAAGCGCCGAGATAGCGGAAAATGTCCTCCGCGCGCTGAAATGCGACAATGCGCTCCGCGAGCGCGTTTGCGAGATAGTCAGATTTCACGATATCCCGATACACCTTTCCGCGAAATATATGCGGCGGCAGCTCTCGCGCCACGGGCTTGACAGGCTGACCGATATCTTCCGCGCGCATATCGCCGACGACAGCGCAAAGCAGCCGTTCTGCCTCGAACGTATTCCCGTCGCCGAGCAGGCAATTGCCATGGCGGAAAAAATCGCCGCGGAAATGCCCTGCGTTTCGCTGAAGCAGCTCGCCGTGCGGGGCGAGGACCTTCGCGGGATTGTCCCGCCGTCGCCCGAAATGGGGCGAATACTGAACGCACTGCTCGGCGAGGTGATCGACGGCGTTACTCCGAACGAGCGCAGCGCTCTCCTCAAAAGGGCGTCGGAGCTTGCCCAAAAGGAATAGCAAATTTATCTTTTGTTATCGACATTTTCTTCATATTTGTGCAAATTGCCTATTGAAAACGTTTTACAATTGTTGTATTATATATATAAAGACCAATGTAATAACTGCGCGTTTTCATGGCTTCCGTGAAACGCATGGTACAGTATGAGGTGAGTCGTTTGAATATTACCATAAAAGATGTTGCGAAGGCTGCCAATGTTTCCGTAGCGACAGTTTCGCGCGTGCTCAATAAAAAGACGAATGTTTCCGACGAGGCGGTGCAGGCGGTCAACCGTGCCGTCGAGCAGCTCGGTTACAGCCCGAATTTCCTTGGGCGTGACCTGAGAAAAAGCGAAACCAAGCGTATCCTCGCGATAATCGCTACAACCGAGCAGAGCTTCTATTCCGAGGTTCTCCGCGGTATGCAGGACGCAGCGTACGCTCAGGGCTACGATGTTCTTATCGCCACGACGAGGGACGACCCCGAGCATGAAATGCACCTGCTGGGTATGCTGTTTTCCAAGGCGGTGGACGGCGCCGTGCTGCTCGCGCCGAAGCTTGACAGCGCGACGATATCCGAGCTTGCGCGGAAGTATCAGCTCGCGATGTGCCTTGAGAGGCTTGACGGCTGCGAGATACTCTGCGTGACGATAGACAACGAGCGCGCGGGCTACGACGCCACGACATATCTTATCCGAAAGGGAAGAAAGCGCATTGGGCTAATCACCACAAAAGCAAGGTCACAGTCCTCCATCGACCGCGAAAACGGCTACAAGCGCGCCCTCGCCGAGGCGGGGATACCGTTTGACGAAAAGCTCGTCTATTACGGCACATATGACGCAGAAACGGGGACGGCGGGCTGCGAGGCGCTGATGCAGCTTGACGACAAGCCCGACGCGATATTCTCGATATCCGATACCATTTCCATCGGCGCGATGACCTATGCTCTCCGCCACGGAATAACCATCGGAAAGGAGCTTCTTTTCTTCGGGTTTGACAACATTGCTTATTCGCATATGTTCATACCGCGGCTTTCGACAGTGGAGCAGCCCTGCTACCTGCAAGGCAAGACGGTTATCGAAAAGCTGATTGAGAACATGAGGTCCGATGTCAAGGACAAATCTACATATATGCTGCCGCATTCGCTTATTTTGAGAGAATCCACGGGAGATTGAGAAAATAGCCGCCCGTTAGGGTGTTGCCTATAAAGCAGTTTCGCCCCGCCGAGCAAATCATCCGATAATAAGATGAGGTTTCGGCGAGGCGGAATTGCCAAACTGGCACCCTTTGGGGCGGTTTTTTTGTATGGTTTTATTGGAAAAGTCCGCACAGCCATTCGTACAGCGCAAACTTAACCTTTATTTTGACAGGCTGCTCGAACTCGTCGGGAATGCGTTCCGTTTCCTCCTCGTCGAGCGGCTCCGACACGGTGGGCAGGCACAGCGACGGGAATATCACGCACCACCAGTTATGCCCCTCTCCGTTCCCGAGGGTTATCCTAAGAGCGGTGTAGTTTCCCGCGGGGAGGATAACGCGGTCGTATTCGCGGGTCGTGAAGTACATATCGACAAGCTCCGCACGGGCGGAGTAACCCGCGCCGCGCTCCTCGAGAAACGCGCAGCAGTCCGCTTCTATTTCGGGGAGAAGCTGCCCGACGGCGCTCTTCGCTTCCTCGAGCG
>CAMEPN010000191.1 GCA_945931735.1 uncultured Clostridia bacterium | reverse complement strand
GTTAGCGAGGAAGTTGTTCTTGGCCTTGTCGGCGCTTATAGCCTTGTCGGCGGCTTCCTTAAGCTCTCTGTTGACGTTTGCCTGCCAAAGCGTAAGACTGTACATTATTACATTTACGATGATTATGCAAACCGCAAATACTACCACATATATAATGTCGGAGGAAATTACGCTGCCCGCGACGTAGAACAAGCTTCTTACAACAAATACGTTAAAGCCGGAAACCTCTTCCTTCATTGCAAGGCAGGCTCTTTGTGTGCCGTCATAATCCGTGATAAATACAAATTCGTTGTTTATCTCGGAAAGGGCGGTCCTGTAACAGAGATCCGCGGCGTTTACCGAGAAGCCGGGCTTCATCTGGTAATTCTCGTTGGGGTGGTTGAGTATATTTCCGTCAACGTCGGTGAGGAACGCATAGCCCCTGTCGGTATAGCTTTCGCTGAGTATACCGATAAGCTTGTCGAGATAATAGTCGATACCAAGAACGCCGATGAAATTGCCCTTTTCGTCATAGACTATCTTGCTAAGCGTCGTGCAGTAAAGCCCAGTTTGCTCATCAAGGTAGGGGGCGGACACGTTGAAATTCTCGTTGGAAGCCATTGTGTCGATATACCACTGACGCTCCTCGACGTGCCAGTTTTCGGCAGGTTCCCAGCCGTTGTTCATAAACACCGTATGCTCCCACTCGGGATTGCATATGTATGCCACGGAAATATCGTCGTAATTCGATATTATCTTGTCGAGGTACGCGATAGCCGACTCATAATCGTCCGTAAAGTTTGGCTGTGCGGCAATGCTGTCGGAAACCACATCAAGAACGGTCTTGTTCGTCAGCGCCCATTCCTTTACCTGATTAAGATATACCTCGGTCTCCTTTTCCATTTTGATGACCGAGAGATCGGAATGTGTATTTGTGTTAAAGACAAGTGCGAAAATGCCCGTTGCCAGAAGAACGACGGTGACAAGAATTATTCTTATAACATGGTTGACGGGGCTTTTGCTGAACTTTTTTCTGTTCTTTTTTGTTTCCTGATAGCTGTCGGCGTCGGCGGCGGTGATAAGGTTGTCGAGCATACGGTCCATTTCCTTTGCCGAATCGCCGATCTCGTCCGCCGCGCTGTTTTCGCCGGAGCTTCCGAGGATATCTGCATGGTTCATTATCCTTGAAAGCGGGCGCTTGAACTCGGCGGTCATATTTTTCATGCTCTCGCTCTTTGCAGCCAATGCGTTTTCAGCCTTAACCTTTTGGCGGCAGGCGTGTACTAAAAAAATCACCACGGCAGCCGCAATCAAAACCATGACCAAAGCGATATATACCGTATTCCCGCTGATCACGGAATACGCCTCGCCCTGCTTCACGCATACAACGAGATACCAGTCATAATTTGTCTTGTCGGAAAAGACATTGTATTTTACGCCGTTCGAATTATACTCGAAGGAGTCGCCGTAAAGCATAAACACCTTGTTGACAAGCTCATAATAAAAGTCAAGCTCTCTGTAATCGCTGCCAACATATTCCGCCTGCGAATGCCCGACTATCATTCCGTTGGAATCCACGATAAAGCTTATCCCCGAGCCGTTTTCGTTCATTTCCTCGATATACTGCTGTATACCGCTAAGGTTGAAATCCAGCCCCACTATTGTCGAGCCGTCCGAAAGCAGCTTTGAGATACTGTAACACATCTCGCCGGTCTTTGCGTCGACATACGGCTCGGTTATATTTACGGCGCCCATGCGTTTTTTCGCGCCGATATACCACGAGCGCTCGTCCAGCACGAAATTCTCGTTGGGGACAAAGTTGTTGATATAAAGCCTGCCGTTATATGCGGCATAGGCGCTGAAGCAGCTCCCGTCCGATCTGCTGCTTATATCCGCGATCGTTTCGGTGGAGAAGTATTCGTCGAGATACTCAGATGTGTTTCCGCCTATGGATATGATCTGCTCTATCTGCGTTGCAACGCTGTCCAGAAGACATTCGGAGCGGTAAAGGCTGTTGCCGACGCTGCCCGCAATGCTGCTCAGCCGCATCTGTCCCTCTGCCTCTATCTGTTCTGTTTCGGAGTGCCTTACAATGACGATGTTCATAACGATCACTGCCAATAGCGCGAGTACTATTGCAAACAAAGCCGCCCGATAGCCGCCGCTTAATTTAAGACTGCTTTTCTTCAATAAATCAGATCCTTTTATAAATTATATTTCCTACTTGTCAAAACCGAATTGACAGAATTTTATCGTGTTATTGTCCGCGTAAAAAATGTTTCTGAATTGCCGCTTTTAGTTGCTCATCTTACTTATTAACATACAGCACGCCGATAGCGCCGGGGCCGCAGTTTCCCGAAACGGTTGCCGAAGCCTTTGTAACGATCACCTCGTCGAATTCGCAGTATTTATTGACCAGCTGCTTTACATCGGCGATAGTTTTTGCAGAACAGCACGCATGGGTGATAAACAGCCTTTTCGTGTCTATTTTCTTGTTATGCCTAAGCTCGCTTTTTATATATTTCAGGACAGCCCTGTCATAATTGCCCGCTTTAATGCTCTTTACCGCCATTTTTCCGTCTTTCATGCAAAGCACGGGGTGAAGGCTGAACATTTCGGTTATATCTCTCACCCTTTTTCCCGCTCTGCCGTTGCGGTAAAGGTAATCTGCGCTCCGCGTAATAAAGCTGCTTGACACCTTGTTTCTCATACTCTCCATTTCCGTGGTTATCTCGTCTGCGGAGGTCTGCCTGTCGCGCATTTCGACAGCCTTGATTATCATATGCCCCATGCCTGTGGAGAGATGCCATGAGTCGATAACATAGACCCTTTTTCCGTTGTCGCCCATTAGCTCCAGCGCCGCTGCGGCGTTTCTTGTCGAACCGCTCACAAAGCTGCTGATGCAGATATGAATTATCTCGTCGTATTTTTTCAGGCTGTTCTCGAAAAACTCTTTGTACTCGCCGGGCGTTGGTTCAAAGGTTTCCGCCTTATTACCGCCTCTTTCGAGATACTCTATTATGTTTTCCGAGGTTATCTCGTATCTGTCCCTGAATCTTCCCGTATCTGTCTTGATATAAAAATACACTATATCTATGTCATGAACTGCCAGATACTCTTCGGGCAGGTCGCAAACGCAGTCCGCAGTAATTCCGATTCTTTTCATACGCTTGCCTCCATTTTCGCTTCATGCTTTGCGGGGAAGCTGTTTCCTGACGCCGCCTTTTTCCCGCAGAGAAGTGAGTGATCGCTATGCTGTCTGCCGATGTGCTCGGCTCGCTGCTCAAGCGTGATTTCCTGTTATATAACGAATTGCTGACGATGCTGCTCGTTTGTTTGGTTTTAATTATATCAAGCCGCATTAAAGTTACTCACTTTATATATTCTACTATATTTCGCCAATTTTTTCAAGTGATTTTCACGCTTTTTAAACAGAATACAATGTTTTTGTGCTACAAGTAAAAACAATTTATAAATAGGTTAACTGCTTTGTTTATTATTAACACACAGGCTGTCTGCGGAAAGCCGACGCACGGTAAGGCATATTGCAGAAATTATGCCGTAACACAAACTCTCAGTTTCTCATATATTAAAATGAGCTTTATATCAGCTCAGAAAGGAATGATATCAGATGGGTGTAACGACCTCTAACAAGGAGCTAAGCACAACGAGCATAGAGTGCGGAGGCTCTTTTAATATAAGATTATCATTGGCGGCGGAGCCGGATATCGTATCAAATCCAACGGATATCGTGCTGGTTCTTGACCGCTCGAGGAGCATGGCGGGAAGCCCTCTCGCCAACCTGAAAAGCGGCGCGAAGCGGTTTATTCAGATAATCGACGAATCGACGGACGGCGAGCACGACGGCCATATCGGAAACGGCAGCCGTATCGGTATCGTCAGCTTCGCAAGCACCGCGACGCAGGATACGCAGCTGATAACCTCCGTCGCAGACCTCAACGCGGCGGTGGACGCGCTGACGACCGCGCAGTATACAAATCACGCCGATGCGTTTGAAAAGGCGGTAGAGCTGTTTGACCCCGCGTCGGCTAACGAAAGGGTAATAGTAATGTTTACGGACGGCGTGACGACTATCGGCGGTGACCCCGCTCCTATCGCCGCCGCCGCAAAGGCGCAGGGGATAATAATTTACTGCATCGGACTTTCGGGAAACGGCGGACTTGACGAGCAGGCGCTCAACGACTGGGCTTCCGACCCCGACTCCGCATATGTTGCGATAACTCCCGACGACGAGGAGCTTGATAAGCTTTTTGAGGATCTTGCGCGCAACATCTCGAAGCCCGGCGCGACGGATATTGTCATAACCGATACGATATCTCCCTGCTTCAGAATAACCTCTCTGTCCGCCCCGACAAAGGGCACGGCGAGCCTGCTGGACGCAAATTCGCTGCGGTGGAAGATAGATGAGCTGGGCGTTTACAAGAGCGAGGGCGCGGTTCTTGAGTTTACCGTAGAGCATATCGGGCCGTGCTCGGGAACTATCGAGGTGAATGAGTCGATAGAATACCATGACCACGAGGGCAACACTGTTGATTTC
>CAMEPN010000190.1 GCA_945931735.1 uncultured Clostridia bacterium | reverse complement strand
CTCGTCATCATACTCCACAATCTCTGCAACATACGGAGAATGAACGCCGCTCAGCTTTTTCAGAAGCTCCCTGTCCTGCGGCGCTTTTTTCTTTACGACAAGCTTTCCCTCGGGGTTCTCGCCAAGAATGACTTCGCCGTGCTCGGAGCTGTGAATAGTTTTTGTGTTTCTGAGTTCCATTGTTTCACTGCCTGTCATGATAACATTATTTTACCATTTTTCAATGTGAATGTCAATAATTATTCCAATTTGAAAGCACCGTGCTAATTGACTTATGCTTCAATATGGGATATAATTATTACAAAGCATGAAAAGGAGATTGGCAATGGTAAAGCACGAAAAGACAACAGACGAGCTGTTGAATGAGATCAAAATCTCAAAGGAGATTGAAAGCTATTTAAGCAAAAACTAATCGGAGTTTGCCGAGGCACAATTATCCGAATACATTGAGCTGCTGATCTCCGAAAAAGGATTGCAGAAATCCAAGGTCGTTGTACGCAGCGGACTAAACCGAATATATGCCTATCAGATTTTTTCCGGCAAACGCTTCCCGTCCCGCGACAAGCTAATTGCCATTGGCTTCGGTCTCCAACTTTCTCTTGAGGAAATGGACGAACTGCTCAAATATGCGGGTTTCTCCACATTGTATGCAAGAAACAGGCGAGATTCAATCATCATCTTTGCTATGAATAGTAAAAAGAGCATTTTTGCTTTGAATGATATGCTTTTTGAAAACGGGTTTGAGATAGTAACAGCTTGATGACCCGGTTCGAAAAACGGACGTTCTACGGACAAAATTGTAACCCCCGAAATCTGCGTGATTTCGGGGGTATTTTCGTTCGGAAATCTATGTTCGGGAAAGGTGGGTTTTACGAACGCTCCGTACTATATCTATCAAAAAATTCTTTACTCGGTAAGAGCAATTGACACCTCACCGCCGAAATTATTGATAGTAAATCTATTATCTTCAAGAATGGTCTCTTTTTCTATTTTGTATTCAAACGGAAATAGATACATTGATGAATTGATATCGGAAATTGTATAATAACCTCCATCATCAACACTCATTATTGTGCAGACCATAAAGGTCGCAATTTTGGAATTTACCACTTTATGAATATTGACATTGTACTTCCCAGGTTTGGTGCAAACCAATACGTTCAAAGCTTTAAATGTTGCAATCAGCTTATTATCATACAAATCTGCCCTTCCTAAAACCTGTTATGATGTTTTCGGGAAATCACTCCTTATAAACGGTTTCCCAGAGCCGTACAACGACTTGGAAATGCTTGTGAAAACTCAATTCCGTTTCGGTTACACCCTCCGCTTTTCGTGGAGAGTGTTTGTTTTTTATATCTTGATAAATGTATGCAAAATGTGGTATAATGTATTGAGTCATTATAGGAGGTGTGTTCATGACCTATGTTATGAGTGATATTCACGGAGAATATGAGAAATATATCAGAATGATAAAAGAAATAGATCTGCGCGATGAGGACATACTCTATGTTATCGGGGACGTTGTGGACCGCGGTCCGGAGCCGATAAAAATACTTCAAGACATGATGAACCGGACGAATGTATACCCTCTTATGGGAAATCACGACCTTGTTGCGCTTGGCTTGCTTCCTCAACTGAACGAAGAATTAACAAATAACGATGGGAAATTTGGTGAAAATTTGGCTCTTGCGCTTCAGGTATGGTGTGATGACGGCGGACTATCAACGATAACCGGCTTCTGTGATCTGGGTGAGGAAGACCGCGAGGACATCATTGAATATCTCCGGGAATTCACATTGCTGGAGGTAGCTGAAACTGAGAACAAGTCGTTCGTTCTGGTTCACGCTGGGCTGGGTAATTACCGCCCCGGGAAGAAGTTCAGTGAATACACAGATGACGACTTACTTTTCACCCGTCCAGATCCGTCTGAACAGTATTTCGACGACGAAAGCGTGTATGTCGTCATGGGGCATACGCCAACGCCTTTTTTCACAGGCAAGCCGGAAATCTACAAAAATGGGAGGAATATCTTCATAGACTGCGGAGCGTGCAGCCCGGAAGGAAAATTAGCCTGCCTGTGTTGAAACTTTGGAGGAGTTTTATATATAAATATAAAAGCGGCTCGCTGTGAGCCGCTTTCGGTTATTTCACTTCAATATGTGAAGCTACTAGATATGCGTTGTACATGGTGTTTATCAGGTCGATAAGCCTTGAGATATCTTCGTCAGTATAAACAGGCTGAAGTATTGATACCTTGATGATATCGCCTGATGCAGTAACTGCTTTTGCAAAATCAGCAAATTTCCTGTTGATATAGCCCGCAAACTGTTTGCCGAGCTTTGCCGATTTCTCGCTCCATTCCGCGTCGGTTGCTTTGCCGTTTGTACCGCAGAACGTAGACTTGTTCATGTGGAATTCAATAACTGCGCCTGTTTTACTCTTATCTGTTTCCGATATGGAATAATTATAGAACTTTTCTTTGATGACAGGCATTCTTACAAACCAACCTATACCGGAAGATGACCCTGAGTCATAGAACTCATTCATATCAGTCTTCATTCCAAGACCATAACGTGCTTCTTTTTCGTCGTCAGAGCTTTTGTTCATTCTCTCATTGTGGACGATCATATTTGAGTTACTTTCCACCCACTCGTCCAGAGCAGCGTTAAACCTGTCCTCAAAGGATTTCTTATACTTCTTCGGCGCGAGCATTTTCGCTACTGCGAGCATTACTACGACCACAACCAGAGTACCGGAGATATCCTTTATCATGCCGAATATCGCCGCCGCGTCAATTCCGCCTGCAATAGTTTCAGCCACTGCCGCAACTATTGAGATCACTCCGAAAATGCCGCCCAGCAGCTTTTCCTGAATATCTAACTTGTCCACTTTTTATCCCTCCGTGATTATATATTCGCCGTTGACGTTCTCCACGAAATACGGCATTATGTCCAGCGTTTTCATAAGTTCATGCAGCTTTGGGCGGTTTGCCTTGTCCAGCCATTCCCCCTGCTGAACTCCGTTCACGAACACCAGTGGACATGCCTTGACAGCGGCGTTTTCCGGAAGTCCGAAATCCGCCAGTAGTTTCTTCTGATCAACGGTTTTCAGGTAAGTGTACGCTTCCAGAGTGCAGCGCAGCATAGTTTCAGTGCTGTCCGGCTTTTTCAGTTCCAGCAGGCGCAGAGCGTTGTCCTGTTTATTGTACGCAAGCAGGTCTATCTTCCCGGCTTCGTCTGAGGCGGTATTTTTCAGCGGGGTCTGATAATCTATCATCTCGCCGATAAAGCCAAAATCCCGCTGAGTAAACATCTCCATTGCGATACGCTCCTCCACACGGGGAGTGTCTTTATTGTGAGCGCCGGTGTGAGCCGGGGTCTTGTATGTAGTCTGCCGGGTTATCTGCGGAATACCTGCGGTGAGTTCTGTGAGATTATTCAGTACAAACTCCGCAACAGCCTCGTTGAAATACCGGTTCGTATTCGGGAATTTTCCGCGGTAATTCACAAAATCCTACTTGTAGAAAAGGTTAGGCTCTGCCATTGCAGACTTGCATTTGCTCAGGATATCTTCCGGTGTGTAGTTCATATCCTTCTTCCTTCCAATGGTAATTTTACCGGTTGATATCAGTATATCACACAATTTGACCTGTGTCAATATTTATCAGACCAGTACTTGTTTTGTCCTGTGTTCTGTGATATAATAGTAACCGATAAATGCGGCAATTCAAAGCACTTTTGCACCCAGCAATCTGCTTGCTGACATATTCACGATACCGCCGACCAAAATCACATCAATTCCCCCGGCGAGCAAACATAATTCGCCCATTTTTCTTCCTCTTTCAGTCTGATTATATCAAATAAAGCGGGACAAAAATGATACTTGTAAGGAGATTTAATGGAAATAACGATACACAGAGGAACTCACCAGATAGGCGGCTGCGCCACCGAAATACGCACGAAAAACACCCGGATATTCATTGATTTCGGCACTGCACTGCACTGGACGGCAGCGGCGAGATTTCAGTCGCGGGGCTGAACACTGGCAATGCCGACTGTAACGGTGTTTTGTTCACACACTATCATAGCGACCATGTGGGGGAAATGAACACGATACTGCCGGGAATACCGCTGTACTGCGGCGAAGCCTCCAAACAGATAATGCAGGGGCTGAACAGCAGAACTCATCAATATGACGAACAGCGGCTGAACGCAATGCGGACGTTTTCGCCGGGGCGCAGCTTCCGCATAGGAGATATAAAGATAACGCCCTACTCCGTTGACCATTCGGCATATGACGCGTATATGTTCCTTATTGAAGCGGAGGGAAAGCGCGTGCTGCACACCGGGGATTTCCGCACGCATGGATTTCGCGGCAAGGGTGTGCCGAAAGTGCTTGAAAAACTGGTCGGCAAAGTTGACGCGCTGATATGCGAAGGAACTACGATAAACGGCGGTCATGACACCATTCTGACGGAATATGATCTGTCGCTGAAAGCGCGGGAATACTTCAAGGAAAACAAGTACGTTTTTGTGGTATGTTCCTCCACGAATTTCGAC
>CAMEPN010000189.1 GCA_945931735.1 uncultured Clostridia bacterium | reverse complement strand
CATTCTCCTCCGTTTACAAGGTCGAGCAATTCGTGAAGCTCCTGCATAGTAAGCCCTGCCTTTCGCGCTTTATCGCCCGCCTCCATAAGCAGGGCTTCGATCTGCTTTATCTGCTCTTCACGGAACAGCTCTAAATTCTGCGCCTTTACGAACGAGCCTTTGCCTGTAAACGACTCAATAAAGCCGTCGCGCTCAAGCTCCTCGTAAGCGCGCTTTGTAGTCATAAAGCTGATATGCAGCTCGACAGCAAGGTTTCGCATAGACGGGAGCATTTCCCCCTCCTTAAGCTTGCCCTCGAGTATCAGCGTCTTGATCTGGTTCACTATCTGCAGATAGATCGCCTCGCCGTTTGCATTGCTGATATTGATATTCATTTCAGTGTACACTCCTTGGGACTATATACTTCGAGCCTTCCGGACGGCTGTGCAAGTATAAATTGTATAATCTCCATGTATACAATTATATCACCGTACTTACTGTTTGTCAATAGGTTTCGGAAATATTTTTATGGCACAAACGAACCGCCGTCCTATGACGCTCCTGACGCGCCGTCGTGGAAACCGTCGAGAATTTGCTTAAGTATATGGAAAGAGCATATCCCGAGGCGATCAGGGTTTTCGTCCTCGGAAAGTAATTCCCCTTGCCGAATAAAATATAAAAACCGACCCTCTGTTCCGGCAGCAGAGGGTCGGTTTTATTTGCGGGAAATTTGTTTGGCTATACAGCGGTTTTTTCATTCCGAGCAGCTTCCAGAAGCTCGGCGATCATCGCAGAATCCTTTCTGCGCTCCTCCTCGGGCAATTCGTAATACCCTTTCAGGCAGGAATGTATCTTCCTCTTTTCGTCCTTGTTTTTGCCGTTTTCGGGAACGCCGTATTTCCAGTAATTGATATAATGGAACCTGCACCATCTGATATGCTCCAGCTCGGACAGCTTGTCGATATCCGTGTTTCTGCCCGAGCGAATGAGATATTCAAGCACCTCCCGATAATCGGCGGAAGAGATATTGGACAGCTTAAGAAATCCGCTCAGCTTATTCCAGTCCGCGTTTGCGTTGTACGCCTTTGCGTAGCGGAGATTTATCTGCCTTGCGTTTTCGATAAGCGCGCCCTGACGTATGTTCGCGTCTGTCAGGATATCCGAATTGCGCCCGAAGCTGTGAATATTTTCCGCCGTGAGATAATCGCCCTCGTCGCCCTTTTCGGGAGAATAGTAGTATATCTCCGAGCCGCTGCACACAACGGCAAACGTCTGGAGCAGGGCGGCGGGTATCTTTTCGGATATTATGATAAGATCCGATTTTCCGAGCACCTCCCATATGCCGTCGTCGTCCATGCTGTGATACGACAGGGTGTCTGCGTTTTCCGTGCGCATATCGGGGTGCTTGACGAAGTAGCTTTGGCTGCCGATCATCTTGTAGGAAATATGCTGCTTATCGGAAAAAAGATTAAGGAGCAGCCCGTAGTTCAGTATGTTTTCACAGAGCGTGCCGTTTCCGTAAACTGAAATTGTGAAATCGGTCTTTTCTCTTTCCCACAGGGCGACCGACTTCCACAAAACGCGGGCGATCGTTCCGTTTATATCATAAAAAACCGCATTGGAATCGGTATTTATCAGCCCGAATTCCAGCTCGTTCAGCCCGATATATACCTTTTTTTCCTTAAGGATATTTTCGTGCTCGTTGTAGAATCTGAGCGAGTCGCAGTCGGAATCCAGCATTATTATGTGGGATTTTGCGTGTGGGAGAAACTTCTGACCCGCGTATATCGCCCTGGCCTTTTTTCCGAAAGATATCCCGATCGGCTTGTCGCTGTAAACCGCAACGCTGTCCGACGCCATGCACTTTATTCGGCAGATCACACCCGACCACAGCTCCCTTATCACATACAGGATAGCCGTGGTGGTCACCAGCGCGGAGGTCCATCTTGCAATATCCACAAGGACATTGTAGTTATCGGAAACAGGATTGATAAAATAAAGGGCAAAGCTTGCGTAAAGCGCGTCTGTTATCGCTTCGCCCGCAAGAGCGTATCCAACGGTGCCGATAATAAACGGCAGAATACTTAAAACAGGAATGAGCTTCTTTAGCTTATCGTTCATATCCAACCTCACCAAAAAGCGCTTAATCGAGCCGGTAGATACGCAGCCCGTCAAACATTCTCAGCAGCGAAAGCATACATTTCATCGGGTCGGTATCCTTGTCCTTCTCCGCTTTGCCAAGGCGGTCGTAATTCTTCTGCGCCATTTCCTCGGAAACGCCCTCTTCCGGCGGCGTGTATCCGGGGATCATATCCTTGTGAAGCCTTAACAGATCCCTTTCCTTATCATCGGGCGTACCATACTCCCAGCCCATGTCGTAGTGCTCCTGAAGCCAGCGCCGGTGCTCAAGCTTTCCTATCTTCTGAAGCTCCTCCTCGCCGAATTCCTCGACCATCTCCATATCCACGGGCTTGTTTGTATAAAAGCAGCCGATAGCGTTCATGTACCGCGCAAACGCCTTTGCCTGATTTATGTTGGACAGCTTGTATTCCAGCGACAGCTTTTTGAAGGCGTCGGAGTACTTTCTGATGTTTTCCTTGTCCGTAAGGAACCTTTCCTCCTCAACCCTGCCCTTTGCGTGAGCTTCCTTCCAGCCGAAATCGCTCCACTGACCGTTAAGGACAACGGCAAAATTATAAAGGTTGATAAAATTGCTTTCGGACAGGAAGCTGCCGCCCGAATAGGCTTTTGCGGCAAGCCTGGTGTCAACGCTGAGCTTTATTCCGCTCAGATCCACAATATTTTCTATATCCTTAAGGAAGCCGCTTTTGCCGTCGGACTGCTTTATGTACATTTTTGAAAACGCTTTAAGCACGGGGGCTGAGCCGCCGTTTCCGTCCGAAGCCTTTTCCCATGCGCTGTATTCGTTCATAAAGCATTCGATCTTCGGGGCTTCTCCCTCGTCGAAAAGATAGGTCGCCTTTATTTCGCTGTCAGACAAGGCAAGCTCAATGCCCATGGGGTAAAGCTCCGTTTTGGTGTTTCTGCCGTATGAGGTGCGGTCCCAGCACTGAAGCTCGTCGCACAGCATGAGCATATATGCCAGCGGGTGAAGCTCCGCCTTAAGCGGCACCTTGTCCGAAATGGTGAATTTGAACAGGCTGTTGTGCATAAGTATCGCCGTCAGCGCGTCGATATGGCACGCGTCAAGCCCGCATTCCATTTCCCCGAAAAGCTTCTTTAACAGCACCGTTGCGCTGAAATAGGCGTGATCCATGAAGAAATTGTATTTATCGGGTCGGGTGGGCTTGTCGTTAAGGCAGTTTATCAAGCGCTTCTCGTCGATATTGTAAGCCTCTCCCAGATCCTCCGCGATCGCGTGCGCAAACAGCTCGTCAGAGGTCGCGAAACGGTTGTCGGGGTATATTTTCTCCAGCGCAGCCTTGACGTTTTCGTCAAGCGCCACGAACTGCTTCATGCTCTGATAGGACACAAATGGGCGGGTCGAGCGCTTATCTCCCGAAACCTCAAAATAGGAGCATACCTGCTCATAGGGAAGCTCAAACGGGTACCCGATATCGTGGAACAGCGAGGCAAGTCCCCAATACTTAAGGAAATGGCACGCAGCCTCGTGTGCGTCGGACAAGCCGTAAAACCCGGTGTATGCGGCTCTGTATACGGCGTTGGCGTCGAAAAGCGCCAGACCGAGGATAAAGACGTAAACGGAGTGGGAATAGTGATCCCTGTGCTTCATAAGCAGACCGCTGCCGTTTGCCTCGAACTCGGACAGCAGCTCGATCATTCGCCTTGTTTTCTCATAATCGCCGACAAACATCTCCAGATAGCAGAAATAAACGTCGAACGCGTTCTGCTTCGTGCCGCAATCAAGGAACCTTTTTACTGCGTTTTCCAGACACAGCCTTTCAATGTCCATCTGCATATTGTAGGGGATCTCTCCCTCCGAACGGCTTGTGCCGAGGAAAATATGCAGGGCGTTCTCCCTTTCTTCCTTTTCCATGTCAAAACGAAGGTTTTCGCAGCCCTCCCTGATAAAATGCAGAGCGGCGCCCTTTAGACCCGAACGGCAGCCGATGCCCCTGCCCGAATTTTTAAGTCTGGTATACCCCATAATCAACCTCCCGTTATTTAACCCGCACGGTAAATATGCGGTTTATCCGCCAAAATGATCACACTACTAATTATACAGTTATTTGCAGGAAAAATCAATACCTTTTTTCTTAGTGTCAACGGTATAAAGACATCACGGGCAGGATTTGGTACAGCCGTTCTGCGAAGCGGTCATTCCGCAAAAGCGCGGCAGTACGCTCCGCTTGTTGACTATTTGTCCGGAACAATGTAAAGATTTATCCGAAACAGCAATTACAACGGTGATAATGATCACAGAAAAAGAAGTTATCCGGTGCTCAAACAGCCGTAATTCCGCCCTTCGCATAAACAGCGGCTTTTCTCTTTTATATTGAAATTTATGGTTGGTTGTGATATAATGAGTAAAACGAGCTGATAATCTGTCCGACAAATCGGAATTTGTCGTGGAGAATGTCTTTGACTGCAAAGCAGTCAAAGACCGGGGGAAA
>CAMEPN010000188.1 GCA_945931735.1 uncultured Clostridia bacterium | reverse complement strand
GCTCCTTCCGACGCTTCCGCGGCATTCACATGGAGCAGCTCTAACGAAAAGGTCGCGACGGTATCCGCAGACGGCGTTGTTAAGGGAGTATCCAAGGGCACCGCGGATATCACCGTAAAGACGCAGAACGGCAAAACAGCCGTATGCAGGGTCACGGTTGCAGTTCCCGTAACGAGCTTCTCGGTAACTCCCTCCAAGACAAAGACTATTTCCGTAGGACTAAGCTTTACATTTAAGAAAAAGGTTTATCCCTCCAATGCGGACGATACTGCGCTCCTTTTCGAGTCCTCCGATACCGATGTTGCAACGGTCGACGCTAACGGAAAGGTGACAGCGGTTTCTACCGGCAAGGCGGTAATTACCATAAAGTCGAAATCCAACCCCTCAAAGGTCAAGAAAGTCACCGTAACGGTACGTCCCGAAAAGGTCAAGATAACATACAGAAAATCCACCACGAACGGCGTAATTCTGAAATGGGACGACTCGGAGGGCGCTGACGGATACGTTGTATACCGCAAGGTATACAAGAGCAGCGCAACGAGCAAGATAATCGCCGACACGGGCGACGCGACCTCCTTCACCGACGAAACGGCTGTTGCGGGCAAGAAGTACATATACAGCGTAAAGGCATATACCGTCATCAACGGAAAGAAGGTCTACTCCGTAAATTCCAAGCAGTATGTCATAACTGCGAAATAATTGATTTCTCCTTCCCCCCATATATATTTGAAAAGACTCCTGCTTAGGGTGCTGTCTGTAAAGCAGTTTTCGACCCGCCGAGCAAATCATCTTTTTATCGGATGAAGCTTCGGCGAGGCGGAACTGCCAAAGGCGGCACGCCTTTGGCGGGGGTTTTTTCTTTCGGAAAATCAACGTTGAAAAGTTGAATATTCCGACTCATAAAAAACGGACAGGGCTAATATATTATATCGGAGAATAATAAGCGGCGGAGGGTGAACTGTGAAGCGAATGAAAACGGTGAATTTGTCAAATCTGATAAAAAGGCTTGTCTGCGCGGCGGCAGCGGCGGTCACACTGTGTATGCCTGTTCTCTCGGGGACAGCGTCGGCGGAGGAGTCGGCGGAGAAAAATCCGAAGGCGGAAATACTTATCGAGGCGGAAACGGGGCAGGTCCTTTATTCGGAGAACGCCGACCTCAAGCTTCCTATGGCGTCGGTTACAAAGGTAATGGCGCTGCTGATATGGGCGGAGGAGATCGAGGAAGGGACGCTTTCTCTCGAAGAAACGGTAAAAGCGACGTCGTATGCGGCGAGCATGGACGGCTCGGTGATTTGGCTCGAGGCGGGGGAGGAGATGACCGCGGCGGAGCTTATCGAGGCGGTAATGATCAGCTCGGCGAACGACGCGTGCGTTGGTCTCGCGGAGCACACGGCGGGCAGCGAGGCGCAGTTTGTCAAGCAGATGAACAGGCGCGCCGCGGAGCTTGGCATGAAAAACACCCGATACAAAAACTGCGTCGGCTTTGACGAGGAGGGGCACTATTCGACGGCGAGGGACATTGCGACGGTAACTGCGGAGCTTATGGAGCACGAGGTTTTCCGCGGGTGGATGCTGACGTGGCTGGACTATCTTCGCGGGGGAGAAACGCAGCTTGTCAACACAAACAAGCTTGTGCGCTATTACGACGGCATTCTCGGCGGTAAAACGGGGACAACCGACAACGCGGGCTGCTGTCTGACGGTGTGCGCGGAGCGCGGGGATATGCGGCTGGTCGCGGTCACGCTCGGTAACGAGAGCGACGAGGAGCGGTTTGATTCGGCGGAGAGCCTGCTGGATTACGGCTTCGGGTCGTTTGAGAAGTTTTCGCCCGAAATAGACTATTCGCAGCTCGACCCGATAAAGGTGAAGCGGGGCGTCGAGAGCGAAACGGTGCCTGTCGTTGAGGACAGGAGCGAGTGCGTTATAAAAAAGGGGCGCTCCGGCTCGGTCAAGTATGAATACACCTTTGTCGAGGAGCTGGAGGCTCCTGTTGAAAAGGGGCAGTTTGTCGGGGAATATCTTGTTACTCTGGACGGGATAGAGGTATTTCGGTCGGACATCGTCGCGGAAAAGGATATTCCGCGCATGGATTTTTTAAGGTGCCTGTGGCTTATCCTTTCGGAAATGATAACGATGTAGCGGTAAGAATAATATCTGAAAGCGCGGTGAAAATTTTTCGCCGCGTTTTTTCAGTGGAATATTTTTATATAATTCCGAAACAATAAAGAGGTAATTATTCTGCCGAAAGGAATGATAGATAAAATGAAGAAAATTCTTGCAGTGCTGAGCGTCTGCACCGTCCTCGCGGCGCTCGCGGGAGCTGTGCCCGAGGCGGTCGAGAGCGCGGTGCCCGCTTCGGAAACGGTTTCGGTGATGACGCGCAGCTATAATGAAACCGTCTCGGGAAGCGGCTCGCTCGCGTATATCGGACAGCGCGACATAACCTCCGCGCTCCCGCTGGTGATAAAGCGTTTCTGCGTCGGCGAGGGCGACACGGTTGCAGTCGGTGACACTGTTGCCATTGTCGACAAGGAGGGAACGAAATCGCTTATCGAGAGTCTCGGGCAGGTGTCGCAGCTTGCCGTCGCGGCGGCTAATCTTTCTACGGCGGTCGCGCTTATTCCCGAAAAGGTGACGGCGGACTGCTCGGGGAGAGTTATCTCGACGGCGGCGGACGGCGAAGCGGTCGAGAGCGGATACAGCATAGCGACGGTGGCGGGGACGGATTCGCTGGTAGTATCCGCGGCGGTGAGCGAGAATGATATCGCGCGCGTGCAGGAGGGTCAGCAGGTGCTTTTCCGCTGCGCGGCTTATCCCGACGATATTTTCACGGGGACGGTCAGCCATATCGCCTCGGCAGCGCGCAGTCAGTATAACGGGGCGGTGCTGGAAACGGTGGTGGATATCCTCGTAACGCCCGACGCAGAGGACGAGCGGCTTAAATCGGGGCTTAGCGCGGATATAGAGATACAGCTCTCCGACCCGCATATGATATGCGTTGTTCCCTATTCGGCGATAGGGCAGGACGACGCGGGGGAGTATGTTTATGTGTATGAAAACGGCACGGCGGTGCGCAGGGATATTTTCACGGGTGCGGAGTTTTCGGACGGTACGGAGGTAATAAAGGGCGTGTCGGCGCAGGACGTGCTTTTTTCCTCTCCAGAGGAGATATCGGGCAGGAGCTTTATAAGATTAGAGGATAACTAAAAATGGCAGTGGCAATAACAAATATCGCGAGATCGCTCATGAACCTATTCCGCAGCAGGACGCGCTCGGTGCTGACGATGGCGGGGATAGCGGTGGGCGTTTTTTCGGTGGTGCTGATATCGACTGTGGGAACGGTGGGCACGCAGCAGGTGAGCGAAACGCTTATCACAATGGGCGTGGACACGCTTCTTGTTCAGGCGGCGGATAACAGCGTTTCCGTAACGCTCACCGACAGCGACGCCGAGGCGGTGCGGTCGATAGACGGCGTGACCGACGTAATGCCGCTTATGGCGAGCATGACCGAGGTCAAGATGATAGGCAGGCGGCTGGACTGCTATGTATGGGGCGTTGACAAGTCGGCGGACAGGCTGATATCGCTCGAGGCGGAGCACGGGCGGCTGGTAAATGATTCGGACGCGGCGGCGCGGCTCAAGGTATGCGTTATCGACGAGCAGTTCGCGATAGAGAGCTACGGCAGGAGCAATGTCGTCGGGAAAACGCTCAGTATGTTCCTCGGCGGGAAATATCACGAATTTGAGATAATCGGGGTGGCGAAGTCGGGGCTGTCAAGCTTGCAGGGAATGCTGTCGAATATCATGCCCGGGTTTATGTATATCCCGATAACGACGATGCAGCAGCTTTGCGGGCGGTCGACCTACGACAAGCTCGCAGTGAAGATAGACGACATGAACAGCGACGGAGTTATCGTCGACAAGGTTATGAGCGCGCTCGACCGAAAGAACGGACACACCGACGGATATGTCTGCAACAATCTGCTTTCGCAGAAGGGTCAGCTTGACGATATACTGTCGATAGTAACGACGGCGCTTTCGCTGGTTGCGGGGATATCGCTGGTCGTTTCGGGGATATCGGTCATGACTACGATGATGATGAGCGTCGGCGAGCGAACGCGCGAAATAGGCATAAAGAAGTCGATAGGCGCGAAAAACCGCGACATCTGCGCGGAATTTCTGACGGAAAGCGTCGTGCTTACGCTTATCGGAAGTGCGGTCGGGATAGCTGCGGGGCTTTTTGTTTCGGCGGTCGGGTGCATTATCGCAGGGATTCCGTTTGCGCTCAATGTCGGCTCGCTTGTTATTTCGGCGCTTGCGGCGGCGGCTATCGGAGCGGTTTTCGGCGCATATCCCGCTTATAAGGCGTCAACGCTGAAGCCTGTCGACGCGCTTAGAATGTGAGCTGTTCACCGTGTCGTTTGTATGGCTACCAAAAAGAAAATCTGGCAAAAAATTACTCCCAAAATTCCTTAATGCTTTTCGCTTCGCGAGAGTATTCTCAGCTTGTCGAAAAAGTGTTTTTTGCCCGCGAAGCGGGCATTTAAAATCAGTTTTTTGCCACGGGTTTCCCGGGGCAAAAAACACTTCTATCCGCACAAGTGTGC
>CAMEPN010000187.1 GCA_945931735.1 uncultured Clostridia bacterium | reverse complement strand
GCTGTGTCAGAACCGGCATGATACAATAATGAACGGCATATAACGCACATAAAAAAAATACCGCATTCCCGTGCGGTAAACCACAGGTGCGCTCAAAAATAAAGGCAAACAAGGCAATTTCACATTATCCACAACAGAAAAAGCGCGGGCAATTCCCGCAGCGAAAGGAGTTAATCATTATGGCAGACAAGCAGATTTACAGATTTCCCAACGAAATAGACACGATAGAGATAACCTCCATGGGCGCAAAGATAACGGTGCAGCCGCATGATAATCAGGAGATCTACGTCGAATACGACAACCCCAAGGACACGCCCGAGTTCTGCGCGGTGCTTACGAACAAGACGCTCACGCTCAAGGAGCTGCTTTCGTTCAGCATAATCGGGAACAAGCCCTCCGACGATTACACCATCGCGGTTTTCCTCCCCGCGGTGTGCTATTCCAAGATAAAAATTAACACCACGTCGGGGGGCGCAGAGGTAAGCAACGTATCGGCGCAGAGCTTCGAGCTTAACACCGCGTCGGGCGAGATAAACATAAATTCCTATTTCGACGACATAAAGGTGACGTCCGCTTCGGGCAACATCAACCTTTCCAACCCGACCGACAAGACCGCCAAGTCGCTCAGCACCCGCGCGGTATCCGGCAGCGCGAACATAAACGGCTATCGCGCCGAGAATTTCTCGCTCCATTCCGTATCGGGCAGGACCTACTACAACGGGGCGTGCGGCGCGGGCGAGATATCGGTAACGTCCGGCACAGTAGACGTGACCTACGCGGAATGGGCGGGCGACCTCAATGTAAGCGCTATCAGCGGAAGCGTCAACCTCTTCCTCCCTGCCGATTCCGGGCTTGACATAAGCTTCTCGGGTATCTCGGGAATGCTCAAGACGGATATCGGAAACGACAAGGGCAGCTTCATGAACCTCGGAAAGGGCACTGCGGGTCATTTCGGCGGCGAAAATCTCCACAAGCTCACCGTTAATCTGACAAGCGGCGTTGTAACTGCGGCGCAGAAGTAAGCCCCGCGAATGTCCCTAAAAATTATCTCCGCGCGGAAACGCCACATTCCCGCACGGGGTTAATATAAATCACTGCCGCGCAATGCTGTTTTGCGGCTCTGCGCGGCGCAATGTAACAGATATCCCCGACCCCGCCGCGAATAAAACGCGCGGGCTATCGGGGATAAAAGTTACAATTATTTCAGCATTATTACAGGACAATTACAGTTTCATTACAGTTTTGTTACTTATGTTGACTTTTGGCATATTTGTGATACAATATATTCAGAGGGGGAGCGATAACATATATCCTCTTTCAAAGCATTGTTTTTTGGTCTGCACATAACTTCCTAACTGCCTCGATACATTTCCCACACCATTTCCCAAAAACTTCCCGCTCCCCCGACATAATATAGAACATGACCGCGCAGGGCTATGATCCTGCGCGGTCTCACTCTGTCGAAAAAGTCTAAAGACTTTTCCGACAGAGAACATCCGCGCTGCGCGCACGGTTTGACGGCATAGCCGCCAAACCGCACACTTGTGCGGATAGATGTATTTTTTGCCCCGGCAAAGCTGGGGCAAAAAATGGTTTTGAATAGCCCGCTTCGCGGGCAAACAATAGTTTTTCGACAAGCTGTGACCGCGCAGGGCTATGATCCTGCGCGGCCTGTTTTTTTGTAAAAAAAATTTAATACAGGGCAGAGCTTTTCTGACGAACATTTAACGGAAATTTCATTTGCTTCGGATAGCCGAAAGCGGAGCTTTGATGTAAAATAACAATGTACAAAGGGTACGAAAAAGACATAAAAAGGAGAAAGTTTTATGACAAAAGCAAAGAAGATCGCCGCGGCTGTGACTGCCTGCGCAACGATACTGACCGCCGCTTCCGCTGCGGCGATTATTCCGAACAGCAGCGAGCTTGAGGTAAGCGCCTCCGCAGCTACCACCACAAACGGAAATACGCCGAAGTATATTTTCATGTTCATCGGCGACGGCATGAGCTATCCCCAGATACAGGCGACAGCCGACTATTACAGCGCGCTTGCCGACACCAACGACAACGATATTCTTGAAGCGACAAGAAGACTGAACTTCATGAACTTCCCTGCGGTAGGCTCCGCGAATACATACGACTCCAGCTCTTTCTGCCCCGACAGCGCGTCGACGGCAACCTCGCTCGCTTCGGGTCACAAGACTTACAGCGGCACTATTAACATGGACGAAACATTTTCCGTTGAATACGAAACGATCGCCGAAAAGCTTAAGTCCCAGCTCGGCTACAAGATAGGCATTATTTCCTCCGTAAACCTCAACCACGCTACCCCCGCCGCATATTACGCTCATCAGGCAAGCAGAAATAACTACTATGAGATAGGCGTTGAAATGGTCGAGAGCGGCTTTGATTACTTCGCGGGCGGCGCTCTTAAGAAGCCCACCGGCAACGACAAGGATCAGACAAGCGTTTATGAGCTTGCAGAGGACGCAGGCTATAACGTCATCATGACCTATGAGGAGGCAGAGGCGCTCAAGCCCGAGGACGGAAAGTCTATCCTTATCGCTGAAACCCTCGCCGACAGCGACGCAATGTCCTATAACAACGACCGCGCAAAGGGCGAGTGGTCGCTCGCTGATTACGTTGACAAGGGCATCGAAATGCTCGACAACGACAACGGCTTCTTCATGATGGTCGAGGGCGGAAAGATAGACTGGGCGTGCCATGCGAACGACGCAGGCTCCACTATCTCCGATACAGTCGCTCTTGCGAATGCAGTAAACGAAGCGCTTGAATTCTACAACGAGCACCCCGATGAAACGCTTATCGTCGTAACCGGCGACCACGAAACAGGTGGTCTGACCATAGGCTACGCAGGCACAGATTACGCTACATACCTCACCAACCTCAAGAACCAGAAGATATCCTACGCCAAGTTCGACAGCGACTATGTAACCAAGTACAAGGCTAACAACACTTCCTTTGAGAGCGTTCTCAAGGACGTAAAGAAGCTGTTCGGTCTTATGACAGCGGACGACAAGGACGCTGAGAGCAACCCCAACCTCGTGCTGACCGATTATGAGCTGTCCAAGCTGAGAGCGGCTTATGACAAGACAATGAGCGGCGAGAAGGTAACCACACAGGAGGAATATGTACTGTACGGCAGCTACGAACCTCTGACAGTTACAATAACCCACCTGCTCAACAATAAGTCCGGCATCAACTTCGCGTCCTACGCACACACCGGTGTACCGGTAGGCGTATTCGCCAAGGGCGCAGGCTGCGAGCTGTTCAACGGCTACTACGACAACACCAAGGTATACGAAAAGCTCGCAAAGCTGACAGGCGTTCAGTGATAACTTCCCCCAAAATCAGGTAGATACTCTGATCCCCCAAAGAATCCCCCGCTTGCGCGCTGCGAGCGGGGGATATCGGGTATATGAGAAAAGAAAGGACAGCACTCCTATTTATGAAATTCTACGAGAAACCCAAGACTATTAAAGAAATAATAAGGTATTATTCCCCGATACTTGTTACGGCGGTCATGATAGTGATACTGCTGCTGATACCGACGGGGTTCGAGGGCGCGCTTATTTATAAAGGCACAGAGCGCGTCAGCGCGGAGGTCGTTTCCGTCGACAACAGCATGATAATCGACACGGGACTTGTCCGCTCGGGAGAGCAGACCTGCGAGGTGAAATTCCTCGAGGGACAGTTTAAGGGGCAGACCCATTCGGCGGTCAATATGCTTACGGGCTCGCTCGAGCAGGACAAGATATTCTCCGAGGGCGACGCCGCCTATGTTGTCATAAGCCACCGAAACGATGAGATAATAACCGTTTCGATGATAGACTATTACAGACTGCCGTGGGAGCTGATACTTGCGGTAGTATTCGTGGTGTTTCTTGTGCTGTTCGCGGGTCAGACGGGACTTCGCGCGGTGCTGTCGTTCATTCTTACGATACTCTGCATATGGAAGCTGGTCGTTCCGCTCTACCTAAAGGGAATTTCCCCGATATTCATAGGAATTATCATCGTTTCGCTGCTGTCCGTGATGATAGTTTCGCTGGTATACGGGTTCGACAAAAGGGCGATTGCAAGCTCGTTCGGGATAATCGTCGGGCTTGGGTTCACCGCGCTGCTCGGCGCGCTGTTCACGAATTTGATGAAGATACACGGCGCGGTCATGAGCTACTCCGAAAGCCTTATTTACAGCGGCTATCAGGATCTTGACCTTACGCAGATATTCATGGCTTCAATATTCATCGGCTCCTCGGGAGCAATGATGGATCTTGCGGTGGACATAACCTCGGCGGTATACGAGGTGATACAGAAAAAGCCGGATATATCCGCAAAGGAGGCGGTAAAGTCGGGTCTGAATGTTGGGCGCGCGGCAATGGGCACGATAACGACAACGCTGCTTCTCGCATACTCGGGCAGCTGCGTGGCTATGCTTATGGTGTTCATGGCGCAGGGCACTCCGCTCGACTGCATACTTAATTACAAATACGTCGCCGCCGAGCTTATTCACACCATTGCGGGAAGCTTCGGTATAGTTATAGTCGCCCCGCTGACCGCAATAGCGAGCGGAATACTTCTTACCGAAAAGAAAAAATAACACATCATGCCGCTCGGGATTTTCCGCGCGGT
>CAMEPN010000186.1 GCA_945931735.1 uncultured Clostridia bacterium | reverse complement strand
TGTATGATTTCTGTCATACTATCAAGCGAAAGCGAGGCGGCATATTGGAACTCAATATCGTGCTTGCGGAACCGCAGATACCGCAGAACACAGGAAACATCGCGCGCACCTGCGCAGTCACGGGGGCGCGGCTGCACATTATCCGTCCTATGGGCTTCGCCGTGACCGACAGGCAGCTAAAGCGAGCCGGTCTGGATTACTGGCACTACCTTGACATAACCTATTACGACGGATTTGACGACTTCTTCGAAAAAACGGACGGCTCGTATTTCTATTTCACCACAAAGGCGAAAAACAGGTACACGGACGTTTGTTATCCCGACAAATGCTACATAATGTTCGGGAGAGAGGACGCGGGGCTTCCCGAGGAGCTTCTGTTTGCGAATAAGGAAAAATGCGTGAGGATACCTATGATGCCGACCCTGCGCAGCCTTAATCTTTCCAACAGCGTGGCGATAGCCGCCTACGAGGTGCTTCGCCAATGGGATTTCCCCGAGCTTCAAAACAGCGGGGAGCTTACCAAATTCGACTGGTCACAGGCTGACTGACCGCAAAAAAACTAATTTACCGAAAGGAAACGACAAAATGAACAACGATGTAAGAATAATCACTGACAGCGGCTGCGATATCTCCCCCGAGGCGGAAAAGGAATGGGAAAAGCTGCTGGTAGTAATGCCGTTTTCCGTCGTTATCAACGGCGAGACCTACCTTGACAGAATTGATATCAAGCCCGACGAGTTTTACAAAATTCTCAAGGAAAACAACGAGATACCCAAGCATTCGCAGATAACCGCCGTGCAGTTTGAGGACAAATACCGCGAGCTTTATGCGCAGGGCGTCCGCACAATAATTGTTTACCCCATAAACGCCGCAGGCTCGCAGACCTGCTCCAACGCGCAGCTCGCCGCAAACAATATCGCAGACGAGCTTTGCGACCTTAAAATTCACGTTATCGACAGCCAGAACTACACCGTGGGCTACGGCTATCCCGTGCTTGAGGCGTGCCGCAAGCTGGACGAGGGGCAGACCGTCGAGAGCGTATGCGCCTACCTCAGCGACTGGGCAGAGCATATCGAGGCTTACATAATCGGCTTTGATCTGCGCCATATGAAGAAGTCGGGCAGAATTACGGCGGCGGCTTCCTTCTTGGGCGAGCTGATGGGGCTTAAGCCGCTTATCTCGCTTTACGCGGAAAAGACCGAGGTCGTAAAGAAAGTCCGCGGCGAAAAGGCGGTCATTGACGCGGCGGTAGAATACATATCCTCCCGAATGATACCCAAAACACCGTGGTGCGTTTGTACAACAACTCACACCGAAAGCGAGAAGGAATTTATCGAGAAGATGACAAAGAAGCTGGGCTACGGCCCCGCCATGGTCGAGAAATGCGGCGTTGTCGTAAGCTGCAACGCAGGCCCCGAGTTCATCGGCGTTCTTATCAGAGGTCCGAAGCGCGGCTGATAACGCCCTGTCCGTATTGTAAAGGAGTTTGACATTGGAGGTTTATGAATATATCAAGGATATATTGCAGAATTTTATCCGAATAGTGCAGTCCATAAGCTTTTTTGACGTACTGGATATCCTTATGCTTACGGTCGTGATATTCTACGTTCTTAAGCTTACAAAGGAAACGCGCGCCATGCAGCTTCTCAAGGGCATCGTGCTGCTTATCCTGCTCTATATTCTGGTACAGCTCTGCAACCTTAAGGCGATGAGCTTCATCATGGAGAATTTCCTGCAAGTAGGTATTCTCGCGATCATCATAGTGTTCCAGCCGGAGCTGCGCCGTATTCTGGAAAAGGTAGGCCGCACACGCATGAGCACGCTCACCATGTCCGTATCGGAAAGGTCGTCGGGCGACGCTGCGCGCGAAAAATGCATAAATGTTATCGCAGAAGCCTGCCAGAGCCTCCATGACTCCAAAACAGGCGCGCTCATCGTTATCGAACGCGAAACCAAGCTCGGCGAGATAATCGAAAAGGACAACTGCATCATCGTCGACGCCGAGCCGTCGCCGCAGCTTCTATGCAACCTGTTCTTCAACAAAGCCCCGCTTCACGACGGCGCGGTCATCATCAGAAACAACAGGATCTACGCCGCGGGCGGATTTGTCCAGAACACGACAAGGGATCAGAGCCTCGACCCGTCGCTCGGCTCGCGCCACAGAGCCGCTCTCGGAGCGTCCGAAACATCTGACGCGCTCGTTATCGTCGTTTCGGAGGAAACAGGCACAATATCCATAGCGCTCGACGGTCAGCTCACGAGAAACATGAACGCACAGTCCTTAAAAGAAGTGCTCGAAAAATATATGCCGATCGCGCAGAAAAAGAAGGAACGGCGCGAACGGACAAAAAAGCTCTCCGACCGAGAGGAAACAAGGCAGAAGTCCGATAAGTAAGGAGGGCGGCTCATGAAGATACTTTCAAATTTTTTCAACGATATCAAGGCGAACTACAAGTCGCTCATACTGGCTTTTTTTATTGCGGTGATATTCTGGATCGTCGTGTCCGTTCAGGTGTTCCCCACCGTTGAGGACAGAATTAACGGCATAGCCATCGAGATACAGCCGACCGACTATATGCTTCAGAATAATTTGCAGATAGTAAGCGGCGCCGACGCGACCGTCAATATCCGCATCGAGGGAAAGCGCTATGACATCAGCGGGCTGGACGCGGAGGATTTTTACGCGACGGTCAACCTCACTAACGTCAGAGCCGCGGGAACATACACCGTCCCCGTCGACGTTTCCCCAAAAACGGACAGCGACTATACCCTGCTGGACACCGACCCGCTCGCGGTTACGCTGGTAGTGGACGAGATAGTTACGCGCGAATTTACTATCGACGCGACAGCGCCCGACATCAGCCTGCCCGACGGATATTATGCCGACGAGATAACCGCCGACCCGCCCACGATATCCCTCACCGCCTCCGCAAGCATACTGGACAAGGTTACGGGAGTTGAGGCGCGCTCAACCTACCACGGAGAGATAACCGAGTCCCACGAAACGGGCAGCGATATCGTTATCTACGGCGCGAACGGCTCGCGCATAGTCGCGGACGACATCACTATGTCCGCCGACAATGTTACCGTAAATATTCCTATTTATAAGCAGAAAGAGCTGCCGCTGGTATTCACGCTGGCGAACTATGCGCCGAATTTTGACGTAAATAGCCTCGGCTTTGAGATACAGCCGGCAACAATTACCGTCGCGGCGCCCGATGACTCGATAGATTATCTCAGCGAGCTGAATATCGGAACGATAGACATTTCCGACATCAAACTAAATCAGACCTCGATAATCCCGATAACCCTGCCCGCGGGATACAGAAACCTTTCCGGCAACAACAACGCCCGCATTACATGGAACATCGACGACTACGGAAAGCTTGATTTCACCGTCGACAACATCGCAATGACGAATGTCCCCGACAACTACGATATTTCCCTTATCACAAAGGAAATGACTATCACCGTGATAGGCCCGTCCGAGAACATCTCCGAGCTTTCTTCCGCGAATGTATACTGCACCGTAAACCTGCTCGGCGTTGCGCTCAGAGAAGGCTCGCAGGACGTCGCGGTTACAGTCACGATAAGCGGCTCAAATCAGAAATGCTGGGTATCGGGAAGCTATAAGGCGACCATCTACGCCCAAGCGAAGGAAGATCAGGCAGGATAAATGGCGATAATCATTTCACAGATAAAGACCTCCCTTTCCGAGCCGCGCGATAATGCGGTCGGAAAGGCGCTTGCCGCGGCGGGTATAAAGCCGTCCGAGGTATTGCGGGCGCATATTCACAAGACCTCCGTCGACGCTAGGCACGGCGTTTGCTTCGTAAGCTCGGTATTAGCTGAACTGAAGGATACGTCGCGGGAGGAAAAGCTCGCCGCTCGGCACAATAACGTGAGCCTTTCGGTAAAGTCGGATTTTTCGCCGAGCTTCGGCTCAGAAGTTCCCGACGGGAAAATTTATATCGCGGGCTTTGGTCCTGCGGGAATGTTCTGCGCGCTGACGCTGTGCGAATACGGCTACAAGCCCGTCGTTATTGAGCGCGGCGCGGCAATGGACGAGCGTATCGCCGCTGTGGAGCAATACTGGAAAACGGGCGTCCTCTCCCCCGACGCGAACGTACAGTTCGGCGAGGGCGGCGCGGGGACGTTCTCCGACGGAAAGCTTACTACGCGGATAAACGACCCGCTCTGTTCCCGCGTTCTCGAAAAATTCCGCGAATTCGGCGCGCCCGAGGAGATACTCACAAAGGCAAAGCCTCACGTCGGGACAGACAAGCTGCGCGGGGTGGTAAAAAATCTCCGCGAAAGGATAGTCGAGCTTGGCGGCGAGGTGCGCTTTCTTTCCCCTCTTGAGGACATAGAGCTTTCGGGAGGGAGAGTGCGCTCCGTAACGGTGAACGGCTCTTCCGAAAAGTGCGGCGCGCTTGTGCTCGCAGTGGGACATTCGGCGCACGACACGTTCGGAATGCTGCTTAAAAACGGGATAACGCTCGTTCCGAAGCCGTTCTCCGTCGGCGCGCGAATTGAGCACCTCCAGTCGGATATCGACCGCGCGTTATACGGCGAATATGCGGGACACCCTGCGCTCCCGCCCGCGGAGTACAACCTCTCCTACCGCGAAAACGGGCGCGGTGTTTACACGTTCTGTATGTGC
>CAMEPN010000185.1 GCA_945931735.1 uncultured Clostridia bacterium | reverse complement strand
TCGAACCCTTGTGGGGTTGCCCCCAAACGGTTTTCAAGACCGCCTCGTTATGACCGCTTCGATACTTCTCCATCGGCATATCAATTATACCATATACCCGCGTTTTTGTCAAGCGAATTTTCCCGACATTATTCCCGGCGCTTGTAGTGCTGCAATAGATATTGGACAAAGCCGGTAAAAGGTGAGAGATAGACCAAAATCTGCCGTAAAGAAAATATGCGGCAGCGCAGCCCACAGCTCGTTCTTGCCGAATTGTGGCACAAGCTCATTTGTCCGTATACCCTCGCCACGACGGTAAGACCGAGCGCAGTCACCGCGAAGACCATAACTAGTTCTATTCCTGCCACAGCTTATATTCCTTTGATGGAATTAATCGGCAGTAAAAAACTCATCTGCGCCGCTCCAACTACCGTCATATTCACTCTCCGGGTTGGTCATCTCCCGTTAATTTTCTACAAAACTATCGTGTACAACATCATTGTCAAACCATCAATACAATAAATGAAGTCCGGCATTGATTTTTTAAGGCGTATATGCTATAATGTATCAGAAGCATAAACCAACAACGAAAGGATACGCTTATGAAAAAGACATCTCTTGCCGCAATGCTCGCGGCAGCGCTCCTGCTGACAGCCTGCGGCGCTCCCGCCGACACGACCTCCTCGGAAGTTTCTTCTCCCGAAACCTCCTCCGATATTCCTTCGGACGCCTCGGAGCAGTCCCCCGAGCCTGCCCCCGAAACCGCCGATATCAGCTTCACCGCGGGTCTGTGGGAATCCGAAAATGCGTATTTCACATTCTATGACGGAAATTCCGGCAACGTAATCTATAAGGACACCGAAATGGGCGTCGGCTTTGAATACGAGGTCGACGGAGCAAATGTGACATTCCATATGGGCGCGGTCGACGACAATACCCCCGCGACAGCCGAGCAGACCTCCTCCGGCGATATCCTCCTCACATGGGAGGACGGCTCAACGGATACGCTCACCTTTGTTCCCGATAAAACCGTTGACGACTTCCTTTCCGATTCGGGGTCATTCGCGGGCTTCGCAGAGGGCGAATGGGTGTCCGACGCGAACACCTATACCTTCTATGACGAAAAGTCCGGCAATGTTGTCGGAAATGAGTCGGGAACAGGCGTCGGGTTTGAATATGAGATCGACGGCTCGACCGTAACATTCCATATGGGTGCAGTCGACAACAATACCCCCGCGACCGCCGAGCAGACCGACGAGAACACCGTTGTCCTTACATGGGAGGACGGACGGGTCGAAACGCTGACCTTCAGCGCCTCGGTATAAAATTTCAGCGCCGCGACTTCCTCGGAAGTGTCGCGGCGCTTCAGCTTCGCCATGCTTATCGCGCCGAAAGCCCGGTTTGCCGCGGTTTTCAGCGAGAGGAACTGCGCGTTTTCGGTCGCCTTGCGGTATTATTTTTTCAGCGCCGCCCCTTTTCCTCGTGCAGCCTTAAATAATATCGGGTCAGCTTTTCTGCCTCGATATTTATATCATACCCCGCCGCCGCGACTTCCTCGGAAGTGTCGCGGCGCTTCAGCTTCGCCATGCTTATCGCGCCGAAAGCCCAGTCTGCCGCCGAGGTTTTAAGCGACAGAAACTGCGCGTTTTTAGTCACCTTGACCTCGCGCGCCACCTTGTCCGAAAACAGGCAGTGCAGCCCCGCGCACTGCGCCTCTATCCCGACCATGCCAAGCCCCTCGTAATTCGACGGGAGAATAAAGCAGTCCATCGCGCTGTAAAGGCGGTCGACATCGCTCCGCTGACCCGCGAAAATCACCTTGTCGGCAAGCCCCGCCGCGATCACCCTCGCCTTTATAACTTCCATGTCGGCGCCCTCGCCCACGAGCAGCAGCCGCGAGTTGGAGTGGCGGCGGACTATCTCCGAGAAAATGTCTATCAGAAAATGCTGGTTTTTCTGTGGGCAAAATCTCCCGACATGACCGAAAAGCAGCGTGCCCGACGCAACGCCAAGCTCGCCGCGCGCCGAGCTGCGCTTTTTCTCGTCAAAGCGGAATTTCTCCGTGTCTATCGCGTTCCTCATCACCAATGCGGAATTTTTCGGGGGCGTCGGCTCGTCCAATGCGCATACGGGAACATTCCCGTACATCCACCGCGCCGCGTGCCACGAGCAGGCGAGCTTTTCCGTGGCGAAATACCGCGAGATCGGCTTCAAAAGCGCCTTTGCGATATTGCGGAGCACCTCGCGCTTTCCGCCCGACGCGCTGTGATTGTGCAGTATCCTTACGGGAATGCCCGCGCGCTTTGCCGCCAGAAGCGGGATAAACGAAAGCGTGCCGAGGTGGCAGTGAACAATGTCATACCTATTCTTCATAAACTGCTCGGTCAGCGTTTTAAGATACCTGAACGGCATTCTGAATCCGCACATAAGATACAGCCCGCCGCCCATTGACTTTATCTCCTCGGCGGGTATATGCGCGGAATTTGAGAAAACATAGAAATCGAAATTGACCCTTTCGCGGTCGACCGCGCGGTAGTAATTCATGACTACCTGTTCAACCCCCGCGCCGTTCATTTTCCCCAATACCTGTGCTATTCTCAGCGGCTCGTTTTTCTGCAATATCCTCACCCCTTGTTACAATATTTTATGGGTTAATTATAGCACACCTGCGCGATAATGTCAAACCGCGGCAAAATCTGCCGTAAAATGTCATATTTCCCTTGAAAACATCGGCGCAATGTGATATAATACAATTATAAGGGAACCTCTAAAAACCGTTGTGAAAAGCAAAAATGGGCAGGGTGCACCAGATTCTAGGAAAGCCGACGAAGTAAGGCTGTATGCCTTACGAGGAGGTTTGACGACGAAGATGGTGTGCACTGCACAGTTTTGCTCACAAGAGGTTTTTAGAGGTGACCATAATAAAAAAACGGAGGTCAAAGCAATGAGCAGCGAAGCAAAGCTTACGGCACAGCGTCTGAAAATACTGTATCTCTATAATATACTTATGAAATACACCGACGAAGAGCATTCACTGACTATGCCCGAAATAATAGCCAAGCTTGACGCCGTGGGTATTTCCGCAGGAAGAAAGGCGATATACGACGACATCGAGGCGCTGAGGAGCTACGGCGTCGATATAATAAGCGGCAGGGGCAGAAGCTCGGGCTATTTCGTCGCGAGCCGCGAATTTGAACTGCCCGAGCTTAAGCTGCTTGCGGACACTGTGTCCTCGTCCAGCTTTATAACCGAAAAGAAATCGCGCGAGCTGCTGCGGAAAATAGAGGGACTTGCCAGCGTTTACGAGGCAAAGCAGCTCTCCCGACAGGTATATATCGCGGACAGAGTTAAAACCATGAACGAGCGCATTTATATCAGCGTCGACAGGATACACCGCGCCATCGCCATGAAAAAGCAGATAACATTCAAATATTTCGACTACGACCTCTCGCTCAGGAAAAGATACCGCGACGGGGAGAGGATATGCTCGCCCTATGCGCTGACATGGGACGACGGGCGGTATTACCTCGTTTCGTTCTACGAAAAGCACCCCGATAACTTCACCAACTTCCGAGTCGACCGCATGGAAAATGTCGAGATAACGGACATTCCCGCCAAAACGCTGAGCGCTGATTTTTCGCTCTCCGACTACCTCGGCTCGACCTTCTCGATGTTCAGCGGGGAAACGCGCGATGTCCGCCTCAGATTTCACAACTCGCTCATAAACCCCGTTATCGACCGCTTCGGGAAGCAGATACATATTACGCGCGACGGCGGCGAGCACTTCACCATTCGCGTAAACGTCAAGGCGGAGCCGCCGTTCTTCGGCTGGCTTTTCCAGTTCGGGAGCAGCGCCGAGATATTGTCCCCCGACGACCTGCGCGAAAAATACGCCGAGCAGCTCCGAGAGGTGCTCGCCGGAATGGATAAATAAAAATCCCCCCGCGTACACGGCGTATGCGGGGCTTTCTGCGTCGGGGATGTACTTTAAGTTGCTGATTAAGGTCATCGAATGAAAAATGTGGCAGGAATATAACTTATGATAATCTTCGCGGTGACTGCGCTCGACCTTGCCGTTGTGGCGAGGGGCATACGGACGAATGAGCCTGTGCCACAATTCGGTAAGTCCTAGCTGTGGGCTGCGCCGCCGCGTATCTTTTTTTCGGCAGATTTTGGTCTATCTCTCAATATCTTTTTACTCACTTTGTCCAATATCTATTGCAGCACTACAAGCCCTGCGGGGCATTTTGTTATATATCTATTGACACGCTCGCATTTTTGTGATAAAATAAAAGTTACGGATATTATTGAATTTAATATAGAAAGGAACAGAAAAATGGCAGAACAGAAAAGAATGCTGCTTATTTATCCCGATTTCCTCAAGGAAGAGATGTTTAACCGCAACAAGCTCGGGAATTACAGCGAGGGTCTGGCTTCGATATCTGCGGTGCTCAAGCAGGGCGGTCACGACGTTCAGCTTTATCATCAGCTTTATATGCCCGAAAAGAACGAGTTTCTCGAAAAGGTAAAGGGCTTTGCTCCCGACGTTATCGGCTTTTCCGCGAGAACCACCGCGATACCCTTTATTACTGAGATGTGCGGCTGGCTTGCGGACGAGCTTCCCGATATATATGTTACAATCGGCGGATATCACGCGATACTTGTCCCCGATGAATGTATACAGATACGC
>CAMEPN010000184.1 GCA_945931735.1 uncultured Clostridia bacterium | reverse complement strand
TCGGCGGCGGTGAGTACGGGCTGCGCCGGGGCGCAGCCGCAGTCGTCGGGCGCTGCTCCGGCGATAACGACATCGGCGGCGACCACGACCGACCCCGACGAAAACGCGGCGACCGACCGCGATATCAAGGAGCTTGAAACCTCGTCCTATACTCCCGACGGAAACGCGGGGACGGTAAAATTTCTCGGCTATTATGACATTCGGGACGACCAGAAAGGCACGGAGCAGTGTCTGGTTTTCGAGAGCGAGCAGTACGGCGGAACTATCGAATACATAACCTGCGGCAGCGGCGACGCATACTTTGAAAAGCTAGGTATGATGATATCGGCAGACGAGTCGCCCGATATAGTGACGCATGACGCGATGTCATACCCAGGAAATGTCGGAAAGGGTCTGTTCGAGCCGCTCGACGACTATATCGACATGGACAGCCCGCTGTGGGTAGGAATGAAGGACGTTATCGAATCGCTTGAATACAAGGGCAAGCATTACAAATACCCGCATAAGATCACGACGTCGTTCGCGCTCAATTATTCAAAAAAGACTATCGAGGAGAACGGTCTGCGCGACCCATACGAGCTTTATCTTAACGGAGAATGGACATGGGACGCGTGGCGCGATCTGATGATAGAATTCTGCGACAAGGACGAGCAGAACATCGGCTTCTATGCGACGGATACGATACTTACCTCGCTTATCGCGACGACCGGAACGACCCTTGTCGAGGCGTATCCCGACGGCACGATAATAAATAACATCGGCAGCACCAACGTCGGCAGGGCGATGAATTTCTATGAAACGCTGTGTCGCGACGGGGTGATGTATGCGGGTCAGCTTGACAGCTGGGTGCCTCCGCAGACCTTTGCCGTGAACAGCGACAGGCTGCTGTTCCTCGGAATGGAGCCGGAGTGGACTTATACCGCGGCAACCAAGGAGATACAGGATAAGCAGGGCGTCGAGAACGATATTCTGAACACCGTTTCCGACTTTGCGTTCGTGCCGTTCCCGCGCGACCCCTCCGCCGACGCATATTATCAGTCGCACGATATATTCGGCTTTGTAATTCCGAAGGGCGCGAAGAACATCAAGGGCGCTGTCGACATGATAAACTGCTTCAGAGTATACGAAACCGACCCGAACGTTGTTGCGCAGAACCGCGCCGACCATGTTTCTCCCGAGCCGATAACCTATACCGAGGGCAAGTATGCGGGGCAGCAAAGATGGCAGATGATATGGGACGAGGAGCTTTACGACCTTTGGCAGGATATGTGCGACCCGACTAAGTTCGAGCTTATCACCGAGGACGCATTCGGGTTCAGCAGCGACTTCTGGGCAGTGTATGCGGATATCCTCAACGCTACGGCGTTCAACGGCGAGTCTTGGACTCAGAAGAGCGCAGAGGTCGCGCCGGTAATCGAGGCGGCGCTTGACGAATACCGCTCTTGATGAAAAATTTGCCTGTCATTCACGGAATAAACGAAGCAAAAACGCAGACAATATCCATACGGCGGACGCGATATCTGTCCGCCGTAAATTCCGTAAAATGAAAGGAAGTTTCGATATGGGTACCGAATACGCTAACAAGCACATCGGATGTACTATCAAGAACTGCGAGCATCATTGCTGCTGCGAGGATTACTGCTCTCTCGACAAGATCGAAGTTGGCACACACGAAGCTAACCCCACTGTTGTACAGTGCACAGACTGCCTGTCCTTCAAGGCTAAGCCCGGCGTAGGCTGATAAGCTTTCCCGACCGCCGCCGAATTATTTTCCAAACTGTTTTTCATAGCGGCGGCTAAATTCTGTCTGTTTTTATCCTCTCTTTTTTGCGGCGGCATCGTTGATTCGGTGCCGCCGCATCGTATAAATAAAAATGCGCACCGTATTTTTGAGGTGCGCATTGCTGTATTACGGGTTTTCGAGGGACTTTTCGAGGAAGCTCCGCGTTTTTTCGCTTTTCGGATTTCCGAATACCTCGTCGGGCGTGCCGTATTCTTCGATAACGCCGTCCGCCATAAAAATGACCTTGTCCGCGACGCCGCGCGCGAAATTCATTTCGTGCGTTACGACTATCATGGTTCGGTCGGTCGTCTTTAATTCACGAATGACCCTAAGCACCTCTCCCGTAAGCTCGGGGTCAAGCGCGGAGGTCGGCTCGTCGAAGCAGAGTATATCGGGGCTGAGAGCAAGTGCGCGCGCGATTGCAACGCGCTGCTGCTGACCGCCTGAAAGCTCGCAGGGGTAGGAGAACATCTTCTCCGACAGCCCCACGGTGTTCAGAAGCGCGCGGGAATTTTCGTCGATCTCCTTGAGAACGCGGTTCTTTTCCGCTTTGGAGAGCTTCTGTCCTTTTATACGAAGAAGCTCGGGCGCGAGCGACACGTTTTTCAGCACTGTGTACTGCGGGAAAAGATTGAACGACTGGAACACCAGCCCGAAATGCAGGCGCTTCCTGCGGATATCCTTGTCGGAAGCGGGCGGTTCAGCCGCGTCGAACAGCGTTTCCCCGTTTATGGAGATATTTCCGCTGTCGGGCGTTTCGAGGAAGTTAAGGCAGCGCAGGAGCGTTGTCTTTCCGCTTCCCGACGAGCCGATTATCGCGAGCACCTCGCCTTTTTCCATTCCGAACGAAATGCCCTTTAATACCTCGGTCTTACCGAAGTTTTTGTAAATGCCGTTTATTTCTAAAAAAGCCATTTCCGCACCTCCGTCAGCCCTGATAATAGTTCAGCTTCTTTTCCGCAAGGTTGAGAAGGATAGTCAGCAGCCCCGAGAACAGCAGATAGAACGCGCCGACGTAGAACAGCGGCCAGATGAGCGACTTCTGCGAAATGATGTCCTGCGCGGACTTGACAAGCTCGATAACGGAGATAACGCGCGCCAGCGAGGTATCCTTTACGAGGGTGATTATCTCGTTGCCCATAGGGGGAACGATGCGCTTTATTACCTGAAACAGCACGACCTTGAAGAATATCTGCGACTTGGTCATGCCGAGGACCTGTCCCGCTTCATACTGCCCCTTGGGAATGCTCTCGATACCGCCGCGGTATATTTCGGAGAAATAGCAGGCGTAGTTGATGATGAACGCGACTATTACCGCCGGCAGACGGTCTATCTTAAGATCCCAGCCCAAAAGTCCGGGGCCGTAGAACACTAGGATTATCTGGAGCATGAGCGGAGTGCCGCGTATGATCCAGACGAACACCTTGAATATCCACTTTATCGGCTTAATTTTGGACATTGAGCCAAAAGTTATCAGCAGACCCAGCGGGAGCGCTCCGATCAGTGTAATTCCGAATATCTGAAGCGTTGTAATAAAGCCCTTGGCGAGCTGCGCGGTGACTTCTAAAAATGACATTTTTTGACCTCATTAACAACAGGGCGGGGCGCTGCCGTCCCACCCTGTGATTTTATTTTTGGTATCAGTTGAATGCGTAAACGTCCGCAAGGTCGTACTTTTCTGCGAGCGCCTTAAGTGTGCCGTCTGCAACAAGCTCGTCTATCGCAGCGTTTACCTTTGCGAGAGTTTCGCTGTCGTCCTTTCTCAGACCTACTGCGTATTCCTCGGGCTGAAGCTCTACGCTGTCAACGATCATGAGGTCGGAGTAATCTGTGCCGTCGCCTACGGAAGCCTTTGCCATTACATAGTCGATAACGCCTATCTCAATGGTGCCGGACTTTACTTCAAGAAGAACGTCCTTCTGTGCGGAAGCGCCGACAAATTCGTTCTGAGAAAGAACGTCGTTAGCCTCGATAGCGGACTGTCCCGCTGAACCGCTCTCTGCCGCGCAGGAAGCGCCTGCCATGGACTCGATGTCCTTGTATTTGTCCGCATTTTCAGCCTTGATAACTACTACCTGCTTGTTTCTGATGTAGGGGGTGGAGAACGCCATATTTTCCTTGCGGTCCTCGGTAACGGTCAGACCGTTCCAGATAGCGTCTATGTTCTTGGAGTTCAGCTCAAGCTCCTTCTGCTCCCATTCGATCTCCTGGAACTTTGCCTCAACACCGAGCTTTTCGCATACAGCCTTTGTGAACTCTGTTTCAAAGCCTGTCAGCTCGCCGTTCTCGTCGTAATAGTTCATCGGCTCGAACAGGGTGATGCCTGCGACGAAAGTGCCCTTGTCTGCTATGTAAGCCCAGTCGCTTTCTGCCGCCTCGCTGTTTACCGCGGAGCTGTCAGCCGCGTCAGAGGATACATCTGAGGATACATCGGAGGAGCTGTTCGTGCTGCTCGAGCAGGCGCAAAGACCCATTGCCATTGCCGCCGTCAGCATAACGGATAAAAATTTCTTCATGGTATTAGTTTCCTTTCCTGTTTTCTCTCTTGCTTCATAGGTAATGCCGCTCTGAACGCGGCATTGTGGTAATATGCTAAAGCACCTGTATATAATAACATAAAAAAACCGTTTTGTCAAGTCGCTGCGTGATTTCGTCTTTTTTTGATAAGCCCTTGATTTTATTGCGGATTTGATATATAATATAAAATAGAATATTATACATTTCGGAGGTCAAACATGGATAATTTCATACAGATAGACATTTACACTTCGTCGCAGGCGATAGACGGCATAACGGGCGCGCTTACCGACTACGGCATAACCGGCTTTATCATTCAGGACAGCGCGGATTTCGAGAGCTTCCTCGAGGACAAGGACGCTAACTGGGACT
>CAMEPN010000183.1 GCA_945931735.1 uncultured Clostridia bacterium | reverse complement strand
GACAAATACCATATCGATAAGACGCAGTTTGACGTTCCCTTTGTCTGCGGGGCAGAGAACTTGGGCGAGGCGCTCCGCCGTATCAACGAGGGCGCTTCAATGATACGCACAAAGGGCGAGCCGGGCACGGGTGATGTGGTTCAGGCGGTACGCCACATGAGAATGATGCAGTCCGAAATACGCCGTCTTGTTTCAATGAGCGCGGATGAGCTTTTCGACGCCGCTAAGGAGCTTCGCGTTCCATATGAACTGGTGCAGTACGTTCACGAGAACGGAAAGCTCCCCGTTGTAAACTTTGCGGCAGGCGGCGTTGCAACTCCTGCGGACGCGGCTCTTATGATGCAGCTCGGCGCAGAGGGCGTATTTGTAGGCTCGGGCATATTCAAGAGCGGAAACCCCGAAAAGCGCGCGGCGGCTATTGTAAAGGCAGTAACCAATTTCAAGGACGCAAAGCTTATCGCAGAGCTTTCCGAGGATCTCGGCGAGGCAATGGTAGGCATAAACGAACAGGAGATCAAGCTGCTCATGGCTGAAAGGGGCAAGTAATGCGAATAGCTGTTCTTGCGCTTCAGGGCGCATTTATCGAGCATGAAAAAATGCTTGCTTCCCTTGGGGCAGACGCTTTTGAGCTTCGTCAGAAAAGCGATCTGGAAAAGCCCTTCGACGGGCTGATAATCCCCGGGGGAGAGAGCACCGTTCAGGGAAAACTGCTTCGTGAGCTGGATATGTTTGACGAAATAAAGCGCAGAATAGATGGCGGGCTTCCTGTTTTCGGAACCTGTGCGGGTCTGCTGCTGCTTGCAAAACAGATAGAAAACGACGAGAGAACTCATATTGCTTCTATGGACATAACGGCTGTAAGAAACGCCTACGGCAGACAGCTCGGAAGCTTCCATACCGAAGCGGAGTTCAAGGGGCTTGGAGCAGTACCGATGACCTTCATACGTGCGCCGTATATTTCTTCTGTGGGACAAGCCGCAGAGGCGCTTGCCGAAGTCGACGGAAAAATCGTTGCCGCAAGGCAGGATAATATGCTTGTCACAGCCTTTCACCCCGAGCTTAACGAGGACACCTCAATACACCGTTACTTTCTCGAAATGATACAGCAATAAAACGGCGCGCAGATCAGCCAAAACACGGCAGATGTGCATAGCGGGATATGTCCCTTGCCGCCGAGGGCGAATTGTAAATTGCTTTTCACAAAAAACCGAGGGCTTGTGCGGCTCTCGGTTTTGGTTTTATTGTATCGGGGCGGGACCGTAAACTCCGCCGTCGGCATATATTACCTCATATTCACCGCCGCCGTACAGAAGTTTATGACAAACAAGACTTGCATTGACCGCGGGGCAGTCTGTATTTAAATACCCGCTGTTCAATGTCGTTTGTTATGCGAAAAATGCCGCTGCGTTTTTCACAGCGGCATTTCGGTTAATTATTCGTTGCGGTATTTTTTTCTTTCCTACTGTCGCGGAGCAAAAGTATAAAGAACACCAGACCGAGCAGAATGCTTGGGATCATAACTATCATATTATCAAGAATAGTCGGTGAAAAATCCTCGGGTATACCGCTTATAAAAAGCTGTCGGATAGCCGCTCCGCCGAAATTGTTGGAAGCGTGCATGATCGCGGCAGGATAAACGGAGCCTGTCTTTTTTGTGACCCACATAAGCCCCATACCCATGAATGTGCATACAACACACATCGCCAGAATCCCGAGATAGGGATAGCCGTCGTATTCCGTGCCGAAGTTATGCCCGACGACCGTCAGCTCCGCGTGCCAAAGCCCCCAGATGATACCGCCGACAATAACAGTGCCCGTCGTGCCGAGCAGCGGCTCCATTTTTTGGTTCATATACCCGCGCCAGCCAAATTCCTCGCCAAAGGTGTTGAACGCCATAAGCGGAACAGTCGAAACAGTCAGAAGTATGTTTCCGGCAAACTGCATACCGGTCATGCCTGCGCCTATATCGGAAAAATCGGCGTTTCCGTATATTATCGTTGTGAGAATACCCTCGGCAGCGGACGTTGCAATCACCGCAAATACTGCGATAAGATAGTATTTTATATTCCCCTTTAATTTAAGGTGCAGCAGGCTGTCATGCCAGCCCTCGTGCGTCAGCAGACGTGTGAGCACGTTTGCAAGAGCAGGCCCGAAAAGCACCAAAAGAGCGAAGAAGGGCATTTTGTAGGTTTCAAACCATTCGTGATAGCCGACAGCGCAGTTCATTATGATCGCAGGCACCCACGAAATGCCGAATGCGAGCAGAAGAAAGATGACGAGCCTTTTCGCTTCGAGTTTTTTATTTGTCATACTCGTTCACTCCCTTCATGAATATCCTGCAGGACACCTTGTAGGACAAAATATATGCTCCCACAGAGAATGCGGGGAATATTCCGAGCAAAAGCGACGTAAGACCGCCGTGGTCGCCTGTTAAGAAGCCTGTCAGCCACTCGAACACCTTATTCTGAATTTCCGCAGGAAGAAACGACAGCACCAGTACTGCCGCTATGGCAATGCAGAGTATTATCATAATATTGATGATACTGCCCTTCTTTTCTCCGAAGCGAAGCATCATCGGTATCAAAAACGAATTCTGAAGAATAAGCACAAAGAAAATTATGATAAATATTCCGCCAAAGCTGACAAGCTCTTCTCCGAGGGCAAACCGGCTTATCGCTGCGAGAAGCGTTTCGGCGATATAGCTTGAAACGAAATAAAGCCCGCACATTGCAAAGGACAGCACATATTTTGTGTACAAAAACCTGCTTACACCCATCGGCGCAGAGGCTACAAAATATGCCCAGAGCTTTTTGTCGTCGCCGTGAAAAACGCTAAGCAGCAGACCGCCTACGCAAAGAAAACCGAGAGCGGCGGACACAACACGAATTGTGGTCGAGGTCAGCGTTGTGACTATCCAGCCGTCGCCGTGCTCCCCGTTAAGCGAAACAATAGCAATACACCCTGTCAGAAATATCAGTATCAGAAACGGAAGAAGTATCACGGCGCAGACGCTTTTCGCGTTCTGTCTTATTTCCTTGTAGAGGAAGCCAACAGGCTCGCTGTGCGGCGCGGAAAGGTCGATTTCCCGCTGAGAAGCGCCCGCTGCGCGAGTACGCGCGTCGGAACGGGGCGCATTTGATTTCGTGCGCGTTTCCCCGGGATACGCATACTGTAAGCGATAACGAATAACGGAATAATAAGCAGCGAAAAGAACAAGAGTAAGCGGTATGAGCCACAGCAGCATATCACCCGTCAGCATTGAGAAAACATTAAGCGACAGCGGCTCGCTGCTGCTTGAATTAAACAGAGCCGAAAAATCAAAGCCTGCGCATTTCAGCATCACTACGACAATGCATACTATGACAGCAATGCATATCAGGCTGCCCTTATCCTGAAACTTCTTGTATTCATCGGTATTTCTAGCGCGGAGCACAAAAAAGTCGATGATGATTCTTGAAAGCAGCAATAAGTCCAGAAGAATGAACTGAAAAATCACACAGCCTATCCGAAACTGCGTGCCTGCGATCGCGTTAATTACGGCAATACACCCCATGCCGAGCAGCACGGATATTCCGAGCGTCCCGATAAAGCGTATGAGCGTTACCGCCGCGCGCTCCGAAGCCGTTATGGGCAGGGCGTAGGAATAACTGTTCCAGCCGCTGTTAAGGTCGCTTTTGAAAGTATTGTCCACCGAAAAAAGCACCGTCGAATAGAGCATGACTAGCATAGAAAACAATTCGGTAAACGAACTCACAAAATTATCTTTTTGGAGCAGCTCCGTAAAAAGACCGGTAAATAAAAATGTTCCCCCGACAGCAAAAACGAAAAATGCAATCAAGAACGGAAATCTTATTATGTACAGCTTTCGGCATATTTTAAGTTCCCGAAAAATCAGCGAACGAAGTTTTGTCATGAGTTCCACTCCCTTTCGTCCTTGTGAACATAGTAGAGCATAATGTCGTCAAGGCTTGCGGGGTCGATTATCGCGCCGCTGTATTTGTAAGACGCAGACTGCCTGTCGCAGAGCATTACCTCCGCGCCGTAGGAGTTCATGCGGACGCTTACGATATCCTTCGGGTCAATGTTCCCAAGCTCCGATCTGTCGCATTTGAGGATACCGTGGGATTCGAGAATATCGTCTTTATAGCCCGAGATAAGCAGCCTGCCCTTGTCAATGAAGGTAACGCTGTCCGCGATCTTTTCGAGGTCGGAGGTAATGTGCGAGGACATAAGGATCGAGCGCTCGCCGTCCTGAAGATACTCCATAAAAATGTGCAGTATCTCGTCGCGCACAACGGGGTCAAGTCCCGTGGTTGCCTCGTCCATTACAAGCAGCTCCGCGTTGTGAGAGAGCGCGCAGGCTATCTGAAGCTTCATTTTCATGCCCTTTGAGAACTCGCCGATCTTCTTTTTCATCGGCAGCCCGAAACGCTCCAGATACCCGGCATAAGCAGCGTTGTCCCACTGCGGATAAATTCCCTCGAATATGCGCGCCATATCCTTTGCGTTAAGCACATCGTGGAACGGCAGTTCATCAAAAACGACGGAGATACGCTCCTTTATCTCCTGCTCGTGCCGAAGATGATCCATACCGAGCAGCTTTATTTCTCCCTCGTCAATGCTTATGATGTTCAGCAGGCTGCGTATCGTCGTGGTTTTGCCCGCGCCGTTCTGACCGATAAATCCCATGATAGAGCCTTTCGGAACATTGAAGC
>CAMEPN010000182.1 GCA_945931735.1 uncultured Clostridia bacterium | reverse complement strand
CCTCTCCCTTTTCCCCCCTTTGTCGATTTTTCGCGGCTGCTAAGCATGGGTGTTTGCAACGGGAGTTAGGTGCGGCGTCGACGCGCTTGGGTCATCTCCCGTTTATTATGCCCTTCTCCGAGCAACAGTCCCTTGGCGGCTGTAATGGGGTATGAGGTTTTGTGGGCTTGGGGCGGGTTCCTTGTACTGCTCTATTCAACACTTAGTTATGCTTTATACAGAAAAATGCGCTTTCGGGTTTGCTCCGAAAGCGCATTTATATTTATATTATTGAAAGGTTAAGCTTCTTTTTTCTTTTTGCCCATGTGCTCTTCCCACCATATCCAGATAGGGCCTGCGAGGCAGAGGGACGAATAGAAGCCGACCAGCATACCTATCGCGAGCGGGATAGAGAACGAGAGTATGGACGTAACGCCCATTGCGGAGCAGATCACCGAGATGCTCAGCATTGCGAGGACTGTTGTCGCCGTGGTGATGATAGAGCGGCTGAGCGTCTGATTTATCGAGAGATTTACAAGCTCTCTGTCGGATATCTTTCCGCCGTACTTCGTGCGGTTTTCGCGCAGACGGTCGTAGATGATGATCGTATTATTGATAGAATAGCCGAGCAGCGTGAGGATAACCGCCATAAAGTTGGAGTCAAGCGGCATACCGCCGATAACATAGACCGCGTAGGTTATCACAACGTCGTGGATAAGGCAGAGCAGCGCGATAACGCCCGCGCGCCAGCCGCCTATCTTGCGGAATCTGAACGCGATGTAAATAACCAGCAGAACGAACGCCGCGATCACCGCGATAAGGCAGGAGATGAAGAACTGCGAGCCTGCGGAAGCGGAAACGTTGGTGGTGTCGATATTAGCTATTTCGTTTTCGGGGAAAGCCTCTGCGAGGGTATCGGAGATGTTTGCGAGCATATCGTCGTCCATCTTCTCGTCAGCCGCAAAGGAAACGACTATCGTATTAAGGCCGCCCGTGAAGCTTGTACCGGTGGTAACTGTCGCGCGGGGAGTTCCGAGGGCTTCTACGGTGGACTTTATCTCATCGGTAGAAACCTCGCCCGTATAGCTGTAAGTTATCATAGTACCGCCCTTGAAGCGGATATCAACGCCAACGCCAAGCACGAACGACAGCACAACGGTGAGCGCGATAAGCACGCCCGAAATGCCGACGAAGATCTTTCTCTTTCCGACGAAGTCGATATTTGTTTTTGCCTTAACGTCGATGGGGAGAACGGTGGTCTTGCCTGTTTCCGCGTCAGCGACAGCGTCCGCCTTGCTTACGCCGTAGAACCATGTTTTTCTGAAGCACTTGAACTTAGACAGAGCGACTGTCATAAGTCTTGTTGCCCAGCAAGCCATGATAAAGTTCATGATAACGCCGACGAGCAGCGTGTAGCCGAACGAATAGATAGTACCCTCTGTGGAAGCGCCGAACCATGTTCCGAACACAGCCATAAGGATAAGCGCGACGATAATAACGGTGAGGTTGGAGTCGAGAATTGCGGTAAAGCCGCGCTGGAAGCCATTTTTCAGCGCGCCGTCGATAGTTCTTCCCGCCTTAAGCTCTTCTCTTATACGCTCTGCGGAGATAACGTTCGCGTCAACGCCCATACCTATCGACAGGATAATACCCGCGATACCCGGGAGCGTGAGGGAGGACGCGCTGTTAAACGCGAAGAAGCCTGTTATAGCCGCGAACATACCTGCTACCTGACCCGTCAGCGCGATTACCGCGACAAGACCGGGCAGACGGTAGTAGACTATCATGAATATGGAGATAATGATGAATGCAACAAGACCTGCGACAGCCATAGCGTCGCGCGCGCCCGTTCCGAGAACAGGCGAAATGGTGGACAGGCTCTTTATTTCGAGCTTAAAGGGGAGCGCGCCTCCGTTTATCTTGTTTGCAAGGGCGGTCGCGCTGTCCGCGTCGAAGCTGCCCGAAATGGTGCAGGTGCCGCCGGAAATCTTCTCGTTTACGGTAGGCGCGGAAATGCAGGTATCGTCCATCCAGATAGAGATGCTGTCGCCGACAAGGCGCTCTGTCGCGTCGGCGAACGCTTCTGCGCCGCTGTCCTTAAGCTCGAGGCGGACGATATGCTCCTTCTCGTTGTTGTCATACCATGCGGAAGCGCTCTTTACGTCGGAGCCGGTAAGTATTACGGTTTCGGACTGACCCGTGGGGAGACCGTTGTCGTCTACCTCATAGCCCTCGCGGAAGGTCAGCAGCGCTGTTTCGCCTATTTCCTTTACCGCCTGTTCGGGGTCGAAGGAGTTGTCGCCGCTCTGCCACGGGAACTGCACGATTATCGCGTTGGTGGCGATGTCGGTGTACACCTCGTAGTCATTTATGTGCTTGCTTACGAGTCGGGTCTCGATAATGGATTTTGCGGCGTTGAGGTCGTCCTCGGTGATGGTGTTTTCTGCCGCATAATCCTCGGGAACGCCGAATGTAACGTTTACGCCGCCGCGGATATCAATACCCCATCTTATGTCGTCTATGCCCCATATTATCGCGGTTTCGGTGTCGCCGTAGCGAGTGCTTATGCCCATGGTGGACAGAAGCGTGAACGCGATGATGAGGATAAAGACAACAAAGAACACGGGCTTAGTAATTCTGCTCTTCAATTGTTTTTCACTCCGTTTCAGATTTACGGGGCGGCATGAGCACACCCCGCCAATTTTAACTATACATCTTATTATAATATAAATTCACCGATTAGTCAATACCATAATCTCTTATTTTTTATCAAATCGCTTGTAATATTATTGGTTATATGCTATAATAAACAAAAAGCATTTCCCCGATTTTCATTACCATTACGCTATTAACTTTTCAAAAACAGCGAAAGGAGCCTTATCATGAACGAAAGCAATGTACCGCAAAGCCCGAAAAACGGTTCTCCGTCGGGCGGAGAGATGTATGTCGGGCTGAATATCCTCAGCAAAATCGGCGTTATTTTCATTATTATCGGCGTTATCGCGTTTTCTGCCGTTTCGGAAAACTATATCCCCGCATGGGGGCGGCTTGCAATGATACTTGCGCTCGGCGCGGTCATGACGCTGCTCGGAGAGGTTTTCCGCCGCGGCGGCTCGGTCGTTTTTGCCGGCTCGCTCACCTTCGGCGGTATTGCGGAGCTGTTTGTCTGCTCGCTTGTGGGGCGGTACGGCTTTGACGTTATCGGCGACGGCGCGCTTATTATCGGCGCGGTGACGGCGGCGGTCGGGCTTCTTCTTTCTTTAAGGTATAATTCTCAGCCGCTGCTTATCGTAACGGTGATCGGCGCGTGCCTGCCCATATTTGCGGCGAAAACGGTGCTCGGATATCTTATCAGCGCGGTATATCTTACGGCTGTCCATGCGGGCGCGGCGCTTATTTCGCAGAAAAAAGGCTATACTGCGGCGCCGTTTTGGGGGATTTCGCTTGCAGTAATTGAGGGTATAATACTCCGCGTTGCGGACAGAGGCTTTGGAGCATTGATGATGAATCCCGCTCTTACGGGCATTCTGGCGTCGGTATTCGTTATCACGGTATGCGCGGCGTACAGCAGCGGCACGGTGCTGAAAAGCGTGGCGCGCTGCGGCGGCATGAACAAGGCGGGCGCGTCGCTTCTGGTGCTTTCGCAGTCGTTTGCGATGCTGTTCTCCGTAATTTTCCTGTCGACAAGCCTGCGGACGGCGGGCATAGTAATGCTGGTTGTGGCGGTGCTTTACACGGTATGCACGATCATGCTTGCGCTTGCGCTCGGGCGCGGGTGCAGGGTCGAGGCGATATTTGAGAACCTGCTGCTGACCTCGCTTTCGCTTGCGATACTTACGCTGTTCCCGCAGATGTATTCCTACATGGTATTTCATGTATTCGCGGCGGCGGTCATTGTCGCGGGAGTGTATCAGAAGCGCAGGCTTTGGCTCGGCTGGGGCTACGGCGCGCTCAGCTTTGCGGAGCTGTTTTTCCTTGCGACCTGCGTGACGCGCTTTGATGACCCGCTGTTCGTATGGACGTTCGCGATGAACACTGTGGTATGGATAGCCGTTATGGCGTTTTTTGCCGCAAAGGGCAGGCGCGGCGCGCTTGTCAGCCTTTATTCCGCGGCGGCGCTTCTAAATGCGGGATTTTTCGGCATTTACATGGTTTACACGAAGATATCCGACGCAATTGTGACAGGCGGGCTGGCAGAAAGGCATCAGATCAGCATATATCAGCTGCTCCTCAGCGTGGTGGTCTGGATGCTGCTCGGATTTGCGGCGGGAAAGCTGAAATACATGAAAGGGGCGAGCGCAGCGGCTTCCCTTACCTTCTATTCGTTCGGAATGTTCTGCCTGCTTGTAACAAACAGCGCCGCATATCTGAACTCTTGGCGGTCGCTTGATTTGGGGGCTGCCGCGGTGATAATATACATCGCGGTGAACATTGTTTCGGTGCTTTCGGCGCTGGACATGGCGCTGCGGATAAAGTCGGTCGCGCCGAAATTTGCGCGCGCGGTGGGGCTGGTCGTGTCGTTTTACGCGCTGATGACGCTTACCGTTATGCTCGACGTTAACGGCTGGATCGCGTTCACGAGCTGCATTGTCAGCATCATATACATTCTCACCGCCGCGGCGTGGATTGTCATAGGATTTGTAAAGCTCAACGCGCTGCTGCGCAGGTTCGGGCTTGCGCTAGCGCTTTTCGCTTCGGCGAAGCTGTTCCTTTTCGATTTCTCGGGTATAGACGCGATGGGAAGAACTCTGATGTTCATTGGCTTCGGCATA
>CAMEPN010000181.1 GCA_945931735.1 uncultured Clostridia bacterium | reverse complement strand
TTTTACGGTCTGATTTCAAGTACCCGCGGAGCTTTTTTTGCTGATTTGAAAAAAAATCAGAAACTTTGCTAATTTCTCCGTGCAAATTATGTGCAAATGCGCCAAATGCCTTTTTAGCTTTTTCGGAAACAAATTTAATAAATCTTCCTATGGTATATCTCCACGCTTCGGCAGCTGCGCTTTCAAGCAGGTTAAGAATGCGTCCGACGGTGACGATATAGGTAAATACGCCCGCGATAAATCCAAACACAGTGCAGCCTCGCACATAGCTCCCGAGGGTAGGGGAGAGCGCTTCGACGGCGAGCGCGGCGAGGAAAAAGAATGCGACATCGCAAACGAAAACCGCCGCCTTAAACCTTAAAACAAGCCTTACGATACGGAGCGCCTCGTAAACCAGACCAAAGAAAAAACCGCACACCAAGGATATCATGAAGCAGTCGGGTACGCTGTAATTCATTGCACCCTCCGCTTATCTGAAAAGCTTCTTGACGGGTCCGTCGAGAACGCTGTGGCGGTTATAGGCGAGGGAGCTTACGCAGCCCGTCATGGTGAAATCGCCCGTTTCCGCTTCAAGTGTTATGACATGGAGGTCGTCGCCCTTTATTACAAGCTCGCCCATGACCGTGCTTAGCACAACGCGGTTTTCTGTAAAGCTGTCGATGTCCTTTACTCCCGAAATTCTAAGGCACTTGCGGTTTTCCATTATTATGTTGTGCGGAACGGCGGTAGTTTGTTTCTGCATAATATCTCTCCTAACTATGAAATTATTCCTGTTAAAGAATATTCAAGTCCGAGAGGATTTATGCTTTTATACCACCTCGTAGAGAGCGGCTGCTTCGTCCTTCTTTGTGTATTCCTTGACATCGAGAACGCGCACCTTTAGCGGCTTTGCGCCGATGTTTATCTCGATGATATCGCCTGTTTTGACCTCATAGGAAGCGCGGGCGGGCTTTCCGTTGACGGATACCTTTTCCGCGTCGCAGGCTTCGTTTGCGACGGTTCTGCGCTTGATAAGGCGTGACACCTTGAGGTATTTATCTAATCTCATGTTTTCTCCTTTATAATGCGAAATAAGACAAAAAGCGGCAGGAAACCCGCCGCCGTTCGTGTAAAGCCGATATCCGAGAGCACACCGAGCGTCGCCCGATATATGTCGGAAGGTCGGAATAAATTGAGGTAGAATTATTCAGCAACTGCGTCCTTAAGCGCTCTGCCTGCCTTGAAAGCGGGAACCTTTGTTGCTTCGATGCTGATCTTTTCCTTTGTACGGGGGTTGATACCTGTTCCCGCTGCGCGCTCGCGAACCTCGAGGGTGCCGAAGCCTACCAGCTGAATGGACTCCCCCGTAGCCGGTGTTTCTGTGGTGGTGTCGATAACTCCTGCGATAGCCTTCTCGGTGTCCTTCTTGGAAAGACCGGACTTAGCTGCAACTTCTGTAATTAATTCTGCCTTTGTCATGTTGTTTAAACCTCCAAAATAATCTATATAACGGTCAGCGACCGCTAAAAACTTTTTCAGCCATACGTTGAAGCTCTTCCTCGGTAAGGTCTTCGAGCTTTTTCCCGTCGGCAAGTATCTTGTCCTCAATGTCTCTGAATGAAATTATAACTCTGTTTGTCGAATATGTCAAGGCTTTTTCGCCGTCTGTTTTCATAATTCTGTCTAAATTACAAAAAGACAACAGCATATTGCCCATCAGCTCCGAATTTTGTGCATTATCGGCAGAAAATCCGTTTGCTTCCAGTTTGTCGAGCTGAGCCCGTATCCTGTCCGCAAACTCTTTCGCGCTGTTTATCGGAAGCCCCGCCCTTGCCGCGCGCTTGCAGACCTTTTCGCCCCTCAGCAGGGCAGGGAAAGTCTTTGGCACGCTTTCAAGCGTATCCGAATAAGTATTCTGGTGCTTGCTCTCTTTTTTGAGCGCGTCCCAGTTTTTTAACACATCGTCGCTGTCGTTGACCTTTACCTCGCCGAAAACATGGGGGTGGCGGTAAACGAGCTTCTGACAAATATCGTTACAAACATCGTCAAAATTGAAAATTCCCTGTTCGGTTTCTATTTGCGAATGGAAAACGATCTGGAGAAGCAGATCCCCCAGCTCTTCGCGCAGCATTTCGGAGCTGCCGCAGTCTATCCCCTCGCAGACCTCATAAGTTTCTTCGATAAGGTCGGTGCGGATGCTCTCGTGAGTCTGAACCTTGTCCCACGGGCAGCCGTTTTCCGAACGGAGAAGCTTCATAATTTCAAGCAAGTCGTTAATATCATACCTTTTCTTAAATTCAAACATACGATAAATTAACTCCTTTTAGCTTTTTGACGATACCTTATATATATTACCCTATTTTCATTTATTTTTCAAGGGGTTTTTAAAATTTTTTTCGATTTTTCGCTTTATTATGCCACATATACGAAAATTGCCTGTCAGAATTAGTAATATTCCATAAATTAATACACCCGCAATCACCGAAAAAATTACATTTACTGTATTATTCAGCCCAGAAAAAATTACCTTGTTGCATAACATTGCAGCGGCGGCGCACGCAGCTCCGCACAGAGCGGGCGGCAGGACAGCGCGGAAAATCCCTATTCCGTTCGGCAAAATCTTCCTGAGCGCGGCGCAGGCGCCCACTGTCATTATAAAATACCCGATAACGCTGGAAACGGCTGCTCCCGCAATATTAAGACGTGGAACGGATATCAGCAGCGGGTTGAGCAGCAGCTTGACGGCAACGGAGCATATCATCAAAATAAGCGGTATGTAAGACCGCCCGATCGCTTGAAATATTCCGAACATTGACGAGGACAGCACCATGAAAATACCGCCGAGGCAGAGGATAACGAACGACTCGAGGCAGACCGTGACCTCGGCGGCGCGGCTGCTGTAAAGCATTCTGAGTATAGGCTCGGCGAGCGCGGCTGCTCCCAAGCAGGCAGGGCAGCCGATAAGCGAGCAGGCGCGCAGCTGTGTGAAAATGCTTTCCGAAAGCATTTTTGGGTCATTCTTTTCCCATGCCGCCGCAATTGCGGGCGATGAGGTCTTTTCTGTCATTCCCGCGAAGGACGGGATAAGCATGAAGAGGGACATTGCGATGCCGGTATAGCTTCCGTACATAAAGTTCGGGAGTCCCTCAAGTCCGCCGCAGGAGGGCAGTATTTCGGCAAATGCTCCCATAAAAAAAGCCTTGTTTCCCTCGGCGGCATATGTCAGTGTTCTTGTCACGGTAAGCAGGTCGACAAACGAAACGCAATTCATAACGAGCGCCGAAGCAGCTATCGGAGCAGTTTCCTTAAGCAGGCGGCTGCATATGGCGCGTCTGCCGAATGTCATTTTGCAGGGTGAGCAAAGGCGGCTGTGCCTGCGGTCGCTAAGTATCAGCGTGATAAGTCCGCACAGCTCGCTTATGCTGACCGCGAGCACTGCGCCCGCCGCCGCATAGGGAAGCGCGTCGTCGGTGCTTTCGAGGGTCATTCCGAAAAAGGGGCTTCCGCTTTCGACGCAGGACTTTGCCTTATACAACACAGCGAACGCTGCCGCCAGCCCGAAAACGGCGCGTGACGTTGCCTCGGCGACGGAAGCAGCCGCAGAGGGCATAACGTCCGACATTCCCTCGTAGTATCCCCTGAGAACGGAAGCAGTGCAGCACAGCATTACCGCAGGTGCAATGCACATCAGAGCGAGCGTGCTTTCGGGGGAGCAGGCGATGTACTTTGCGAACGGAGCGGCGAATATCATCACAGTTGCGGTTCCGACCGATCCAACGAGTGAAAACAGCAGAAGCGCGGTTTTCTTGACTGCTGCGGCATATTCGTTTCTGCCCGCCGCAAGGCTCTGCGCGGTTATCCTCATCATAACGGTAGGCACGCCCGCGGCAGTGATGGCAAAAATAGGGGAATACAGCCCGTAAGCGGTGGAAAAATAACCCATTCCCGTGCCGCCGAGGAGATTTGCAAGCGGTATTTTGAACAGCGCTCCGACTATTTTGGTTATTGCCATGGAAATAAACAAGATAACTGTGTTTTTTATGTAATTTTTTCCTGTCATACTGCTGTTCCTTTCTGCTTGTACGCTTTGTACAAGTTTATTTTTGGGAACAGCGGAATATGCTTAGCGGTGTCGTAACCGAAACAGGAACAATATCATATTATTAATCAGGCGGAGCATACAGCCATATCTGACGAGAAAGGAGATATTTATGGAAGCATACAAGGAGCCGACAAAGCCGTGCAGACGTCCGGGCTACGCATATGTACCTGTCCAGCGCATGGAAAAGGTATATTCCCCGGGCAAGTCGATAAAGGCGGGGACGATATTCCCCGAGCTTAACATCACGATGGAGGAGTATGAAAGGGGGCTTTATAATGGGAAATAACATGAACAACCGCCGCCCGTCCCCTCAGCAGAACGCCCAGAGAAACGCTGCCGCAAACACCTGCGAAGAGCTTATGCACGCGATAATGGAGGCGGATTTTTTCGCGCAGGATCTCAAGCTTTACCTCGACACTCACCCGGGCGATATGCGCGCCGTTGAGATGTTCCGCGAGGCGTGCAGACAGTACAAGGCTTGCAAGGCGGCTTTCGAGGACAGCTTCTACCCGCTGACCTCCTGCTCTGCGGGCGCAGAGGGCAAATGGAACTGGCCCGAGGGCGTATGGCCCCCGTTCAATTGACAGAAACGAGGTGAAGTTATGTTTATATTCGAGAAGAGGACGCAGATACCCGTCTGCATCAAGAACAGAAATCCGCGCCTTGCGGGGATAATACTCAGCCAGTACGGCGGACCCGAC
>CAMEPN010000180.1 GCA_945931735.1 uncultured Clostridia bacterium | reverse complement strand
CTATGGAGGGTCTGATCTCTCTCAGAACTGCTGAGGAGGTCGCTGCTCTCAGAGGCAAGACCGTTAAGGAAATCGTTGGCTAAGCAGTACGAAAGGAAGAATAACATGGCTCTTAAAATCACACTTGTACGCTCTCTCAACAGCTGCAAGAAGAATCAGATCGCCACTGCGTATTCCCTTGGACTGCGCAAGGTTAACTCTGTAACGACCCAGCCCGACAACGAGGCTACTAAGGGTAAGATCAAGACTATCGCTCACCTTGTAAAGGTAGAAGAGGTTTGATTCTGAAAGGATCCGGGTTTTCCGGACTCCGTAATACTATTAACACTTAATCCACATTACTAGGGGGTGCAAAGTTATGAAGCTTTACGAATTACAGCCCGCTGAGGGTTCTGTAAAGGACGTTAAGCGTATCGGCCGCGGTCACGGCTCCGGCAACGGCAAGACAGCCGGCAAGGGACACAAGGGTCAGAAGGCTCGTTCCGGCGGCTCCATCAGACCCGGCTTTGAAGGCGGTCAGATGCCTCTGCAGAGAAGAATGCCTAAGAGAGGCTTTAACAACATCTTCGCTGCTGAATATGCAACTGTAAATGTTTCCGACCTTGAGGCACGCTTTGAAAGCGGTGCGGTCGTTGACGCTGCGGCTCTTATCGAGTGCGGCGCTATCAAGGACGCTAAGGACGGTATCAAGATCCTCGGCAACGGCGAGCTTACAAAGAGCCTTACCGTAAAGGCTGCAAAGTTCACCGCAGGCGCGCAGGAAAAAATTGAAAAGGCAGGCGGAAAGGCTGAGGTGATGTAATGAACGGAATGCTTACAGTCTTTCGCAACGCATGGGTCGACACTCAGCTGCGTAAAAAGATTTTGTACACGCTGTTTATCATCATCCTTTTCCGTTTAGGCTCCAACATCTTCGTTCCCTTCCTCGACAACAACGCGATCTCCACCATGATGGAGGGCGCGTCGCTGCTGAACTACCTCGATGTTATGACGGGTGGTTCGCTCGGAAAGGGCACACTGCTGGCGATGTCGATCACACCGTACATCAACGCGTCGATCATCATCCAGCTGCTGACAGTCGCTATTCCTCCTCTGGAGAAGCTCTCCAAGGAAGGCGACGAGGGCAGAAAGAAACTCAATACCATCACAAAGATAACGTCGCTCGTTATTGCGCTGCTTCAGGCGACAGCGTTCTACTTCACGCTCAGAAACGGCAATAACACCGACAGCGGACATACTCCGATACTTAAGTACGGCGATGTCAGCGACACCACGAGCGATACGTTCTCCGTAGTGCTCACGGCGGTAACGATAATTGCCTGCTTCGTGGCGGGCGCGTCGCTCATCATCTGGCTCGGCGACCGTATCAACGAGAAGGGTATCGGCAACGGTATCTCCATGATACTCTTCGCGGGTATCATCTCCAATGTCCCCGGCGCTATCAGCTACTTCATCGAGCTGTGCAGCGGCGAGGGCAATATGTCCAACATCATCTACGTTGTTCTCATTCTGATAATCTTCGTAGCGATGGTATGGTTCGTAATCTTCATGACAAACGCCGAGCGCCGTATTCCGGTACAGTACGCTAAGCGCGTTGTCGGCAGAAAAATGTACGGCGGTCAGTCCACTCATATCCCGATAAAGGTTGCGATGTCGGGCGTTATGCCTATCATCTTCGCCATGTCGCTGATGAGCCTGCCGCAGACTATCTGCTACTTCTTCGGCGTAGACGGAACGGGTGAGGGCTTCTGGGACGGCTTCGTAAGAGTGTTCAGCCAGAGCAGCCCCGTATATGCGGTGATCTACTTCCTGCTGATCATTGCGTTCAACTACTTCTACGTTTCGATCCAGTACAATCCTGTTGAGATAGCAAACAACCTTAAGAAGAACAACGGCGCTATCCCCGGCTACCGCCCCGGAAAGCCTACCAGCGACTTCATCTACAACTCGCTCAACAAGATCACGCTGATCGGCGCGATATTCCTCGGAATTATCGCGATATTCCCGATAATCTTCTCGCTCTGCACCGGACTTACCGGCGTCAGCCTCGGCGGCACCACGATCCTTATCGTTGTCGGCGTTGCGCTTGAGACCGTTCGTTCGCTCGAGAGCCAGATCATGATGCGTCATCACCCCGGTTTCCTTGATTAAGTAACTCAATATCGTTCATTCTCCTGCCCGCGCTGCGGTCGGGAGGGTGACTGAGCGAAGCATACGAAATAGGAGAATTTACTATGAATATGATTTTTCTTGGCGCTCCCGGCGCCGGCAAAGGAACACAGGCTGAGGTTGTCTGCAAGGAACTGAATATTCCTGCCATCTCCACCGGCAATATGCTGCGCGAAGCAGTTAAGAACGGCACGGAGGCAGGTCTTGCCGCTAAGGCATACATGGACAGGGGCGACCTTGTTCCCGATGAAGTTGTAATCGGTATCCTTAAGGACAGAATCGCTCAGGACGACGCGAAGAACGGCTTTATCCTCGACGGCTTCCCCAGAACTGTTGCACAGGCTGAGGCGCTCGAGAAGATGGGCGTTCAGATCGACAAGGTCGTTGAAATAGACGTACCCGATGAGAAAATCACAGCGAGAATGTCCGGCAGACGCGTTTGCGAGGGCTGCGGAAATTCTTATCATATCGAGTTCAAGCCTACCAAGGTCGAGGGCGTCTGCGACGCCTGCGGCGCAAAGGTGGTACAGAGAGCCGATGATAAGCCCGAAACAGTTATCGCACGTCTTAAGACCTACCACGAAAAGACAGCTCCCCTCAAGGACTTCTATGCCGCAAGAGGAAAGCTCGTTACCGTCGAGGGCCAGGACGAGATCGCGGAAACCTCCAGACTCACGCTCGCGGCTATCAAGGGTTGATCCCTTTTAGAGAGCGAAACACAATGATCCAAATTAAAAATCCAACCGAACTTAAGCTTATGCTAAAGGCGGGCGAGCTTGCCGCGCAGGCGCTTGCGCTTGCGGGAAAGCACGCGGTCCCCGGTATCTCGACATGGGAGCTTGACAGGATAGTGAACGACTTCGTCGTTTCAAAGGGCGGTCATTCTCCGTGTCTTGGCTACGGCGGCTTCCCCGGGCATAACTGCTTCTCGGTAAACGAGGAGCTTATCCACGGTATCCCTTCAAAGAAGAAGATACTGAAGGAAGGCGACATTTTGTCCTGCGATATCGTCGCGGAGCTTAACGGCTTCATGGGCGACAACACCAAGACCTTTAAGGTCGGAAAGGTTTCCGAAGAGGCCGAGCGGCTGATGAAGGCTACGGAAGAGGCTCTGTACAAGGGCATCGAGCAGGCTGTCGCGGGAAACAGGATCGGCGACATTTCCAACGCGATACAGACCCACATTGAGGCGAACGGCTATGCGATAGTAAAGCAGTTCATCGGTCACGGCGTGGGCAGGGAAATGCACGAGGACCCCGAGGTACCGAATTACGGGCGCCCCGGAAGAGGCCCGAGGCTGACCCCCGGCATGACGATCGCAATCGAGCCGATGGTAAACTCACACTTCCCCGAGGTAAGGATCCTCGGCGACAAGTGGACGGTGGTAACGACGGACGGAAGTCTTAGCTGCCATTTCGAGCACACCGTCGCGATAACGAACGGCGAGCCGCTGATACTGACTCTGGAGAGCCACTGACCTATGGAAGTTAAGTTAGGAACGGTTGTAATAAGCTCCGCGGGGCACGACGCCAACAATTGGTTCGTCGTGACGGGGGCTGACGGCGGATTTGCGTTTGTCGCCGACGGCAAGGAACGTAAGCTTGCCTCCCCGAAAAAGAAAAATCTCAAACACATCCGCGCCACCTCGAACGTCATCGACCTAGAGGGGCTGACGGATAAAAAACTGCGCAGCGCGTTACGCGCATTGAGCGCACAAAGCATCGCCGAGGAGAGTGAATAGCTTGTCTAAAGAAGATGTATTAGAAGTTGAAGGCGTTATTCTTGAGGCACTGCCTAACGCACAGTTTAAGGTAGAGCTTTCAAACGGTCATAAGATACTGGCTCACATCAGCGGCAAGCTGAGAATGAACTACATTCGCATACTGCCCGGTGATAAAGTGACCGTTGAAATGTCGCCTTACGATCTCACAAAAGGCAGAATCACATGGCGTGCCAAGTGATTTGCGGCAAAGTAAACAAACCTTAAAGGAGGGTATTTCATGAAAGTAAGACCTTCAGTTAAGCCCATGTGCGACAAGTGCAAGGTGATCAAGCGCAAGGGCAAAGTAATGGTTATCTGTGTTGAACCCAAGCACAAGCAGAGACAGGGCTGATATAGTCCTTTTATCCCAATCAAAGAGGAGGAAAAACAATGGCAAGAATCGCTGGTGTAGACCTGCCGAAGGAAAAGCGCGTAGAGATCGGTCTGACCTATGTCTACGGTATCGGCAGAAAGTCTGCAAATGATATTCTGGCAAAGGCCGGAGTAAACCCCGATACACGCGTTAAGGACCTTACTGACGAAGAAGAGGCTAAGATCCGTGACGTTATCGACCACGAGGGTTATCTTGTAGAGGGCGACCTCAGAAGAAAGGTAGCTCTGGATATCAAGCGTCTGGTAGAGATCAACTGCTTCCGCGGAACCCGTCATCGCAAGGGTCTTCCCTGCCGCGGTCAGAGAACAAAGACCAACGCAAGAACTCGCAAGGGTCCCAAGAAGACCATTGCAAACAAGAAGAAGTAATTAAAGAAAGGCGGTATATAAATGGCAGCAACTAAAGGCGCAAAGCAGGTAGTTCGCAGACGTCGTGAGCGCAAGAACGTTGAAAACGGTGCGGCTCATATCCAGTCTACATTCAACAA
>CAMEPN010000179.1 GCA_945931735.1 uncultured Clostridia bacterium | reverse complement strand
TCTTGGGAGCGTACTTGCCGACTTCCTTGCGCGGCTCGGGAATAGCCTTGAGCATTACCTCGTCGAGGATATAGTCGCGCGCCTTGTGCGTCTTTTCAAACGCGTTCTTGATTATCTCGGGAGTAAGGCCGTCGATCTTGAGGTCCATCTGGATTGCCGTGATACCGTCGTGAGTACCCGCAACCTTGAAGTCCATATCGCCGAAGAAGTCTTCGACGCCCTGAATATCGACCATTGTCATCCAGCGGTCGCCCTCGGTAACAAGACCGCAGGAAATGCCGGCAACGGGCTTCTTTATCGGAACGCCCGCGTCCATCAGCGCGAGAGTGGAGCCGCAGATAGATCCCTGAGAGGTAGAGCCGTTGGAGGACAGAACCTCGGAAACAAGGCGGATAGCGTAGGGGAACTCCTCAACGGAGGGTATAACGGGAACCAGCGCTCTTTCTGCCAGCGCACCGTGACCTATCTCACGTCTGCCGGGACCGCGGGACGCCTTTGTTTCGCCGACGGAGTAGGAGGGGAAGTTGTAGTGGTGCATATAGCGCTTGCCCTCTTCCTCGTCAAGACCCTCGAGCTTCTGCGAGTCGCTTACGGGGCCGAGCGTGCAGACGGTCATTACCTGAGTCTGACCTCTTGTGAACAGACCGCAGCCGTGAACTCTCGGGAGGAAGCCAACCTCAGCCGCGAGCGGGCGTATCTGATCGAGCGTTCTGCCGTCAACGCGCTTGCCGTCGTCGAGCAGCCAGCGGCGTACAACAAACTTCTGGAGCTTGTAGAGGCACTCCTCGATCATGGGGATATTGTCGGGATAAACCTCGTCGAACTTCGCGTGAACTTCCTCGTAAATAGGCTTGAGGCGCTCGTCGCGGATATTCTTGTCGTCGGTGTCCATTGCGTATCTTACCTTTTCGATAGCGAAATCGGAGATAGCCTCGAACATATCGTGATCGACTTCCTGGCTCTCGAAAGCGAACTTGGGCTTGCCTATCTGAGCCTGAATGTCCTTAATGAACGGGATAAGGGACTTTGTGATCTCCTCGTGACCTGCCATGATAGCGTTGAACATAACGTCGTCGGGGACCTCGTTAGCGCCTGCTTCGATCATGACTACCTTCTTCTCGGAGGAAGCTACGGTCAGTGTGAGGTCGCTCTTTGCGCGCTGCTCGAGTGTAGGCATGAGGACGATCTCGCCGTCAACAAGACCTACGCTTATGCCGCCGATAGGCCCGTTCCACGGGATATCGGAGATAGACACCGCGATAGACGCGCCGATCATGCCGAGTATCTCGGGGGAAGCGTCGGGGTCAACTGCGAGCACCGTCATGGTGATAGCGACGTCGTTTCTCATGTCCTTGGGGAACAGGGGGCGCATCGGGCGGTCAACTACGCGGGAGGTGAGGATAGCCTTTTCGGAGGGTCTGCCCTCTCTCTTGAGGAAGCCGCCGGGGATCTTGCCCACGGAGTAAAGTCTTTCCTCGTAATCAACGGAAAGCGGGAAGAAGTCTACGCCGTCGCGGGGCTTTGCGCTCGCGGTAACGTTTACCATAACGACGCTCTCGCCGTATCTTACCCAGCAGGAGCCGTTCGCAAGGCCGCAAACCTTACCGGTTTCGACGGTAAGCTCTCTGCCTGCGAACATGGTTTTGAACACTCTGTAATTTTCAAACATAGTTCGTTTTTCCTTTCTGAAGCAGTGTTCAAAGGCACAGCGTCTTTCAGCAAAAAAGTCAGCCGCCGCGTCTGCGGGAGCTCAGTTTAATGCGGAAGCCCTGCGCCCTTGAATTTCACCTTTTGGAGTGAATATGCCGGTAAAAATAAAGGGCAGAATTGCAGCTATTCTGTGCAATACCGCCCTTTAAGTCCGATTGGATTACTTGCGGATACCCAGCTTGGCGATGATCGCACGGTAACGCTCAATATCCTTCTTCTGCAGGTAGTTGAGAAGGTTTCTTCTGTGACCTACCATCTTGAGCAGGCCGCGTCTGGAGTGGTGATCCTTCTGATGAACCTTGATGTGCTCGGTCAGCTCGTTTATTCTCTTTGTGAGGATAGCGATCTGAACCTCGGGCGAACCGGTGTCGTTTGTGTGCAGGCGGTTAGCCTCGATAACTGCTGTTTTTTCTTCTTTTCTTAACATTGTTACACCTCTTCAAAAATTATTCCGATATCACAGAAAAGGGATATGGTGTTTCTCCTGTCGGAGCGAGATCCGCAGTCCGGGAAATCGGAAGGCCGTGCTATGCGACTGCATAACATAAGTATTATATCACAATAATTCCGATTTGTAAATAGCTTTTTTATATTTTTTAAAAGAATATTTTTCTTTTTTTCGTCATATTACATTATTACGGGCGTGTAACGCTTTCTTTTCATATTTTTGAGTAATATTGCACAAAAATAGAATTGAAAAATGCTACAAATTATTCAAATTTGATAAAAAGCCCTTTACAAGCTATATAAAAAGTGCTATAATGACTTCAGAAAGAAAAACTCCATCAAAAACAATGACTGCCCGCGAAAACGGGCAAATACATACATGAAAGGACATTTTATTATGGAACTGAAGAATATGATCTCCGACAGCGAAAAGGTTCAGGTTTACGAGTGCGGCGACAAGTGCGTCAAGGTATTTAAGGATCCCAACGAGCCTAAGAGCGTTGTCCTTTACGAGGCGCTGACACACACCCGCGTTGAGGAAACCGGCTTCCCCCGCATTCCCGCTTTTGAGGAAATAATCAAGATAGACGGCAAGTGGGCTATCGTTTATAAGCACATCAAGGGCAAGACCATGAAGCAGCTTATGGACGAGAACCCCGATAAGGTCGACGATTATCTCGCGCAGATGGTGGATCTCCAGATCGAGATAAACAACCTCCGCTCCGCGAAGATAAGCAAGCTTAAGGATTATCTTAAGCGCTCTATCGAGGGACTAGACATGGTAGACGACGTGAAGAAGTACGAGCTTCTTACAAGGCTTGAGTCCATGCCCAAGCACGTTAAGCTCTGCCACGGCGATTTCAGCCCCGACAACATCATTATCAACGACGAGGGCGTTTTCGTCGTAGACTGGCTCAAGGCAAAGCAGGGCAACGCTTCTGCGGACATCGCAAAGACCTACCTCAAGTTCTGCCTTGACCACCACACCGAGTGGGCTGAAAAGTATCTCAAACTTTACTGCGCAAAGACCGGTACGTCTGTGAAGTATGTTCAGGACTGGCTGCCTATCGTGGCTGCGGCGCAGCTCAAGTTCAAGCGCCCCGAGGAGCGCGAGCTTCTTCTGACATGGATCGACATTGCCGATTATCAGTGATTTTTAATCCTTTGTTCACAACTTCTTCTTGTGAATAGTTCTTCTCCTTTAATATATCCGCATATGCCCGAATTGCATATGCGCATCGCCCCGCGGAAGCCCTCCGCGGGGATTTTTTTTGCGCGGTATCGGATAAAGTGTGTTGTTACGCTTTCGTGTTTTTTTGAAAACATCGGTTCTGTGTGAAAAATTGAACGGAAAACGGCGGTAAAGGTTGTTTTCGCTTGACAAAAAACAAAAACAGTAGTACAATAAATATTGACGCAGCGAGCACGCTGCGAATATATTTGAACGGCAGGGCTTTCGTTCAGCTCTGCAAGGAAAGGAAGTTCAGTATGATAAAGGTAAATCTGGAAAACGGCGAAGTAAAGGAGTTCGAGGCTCCGCTGTCCGCATTTGATGCGGCGAGAGAGCTGGGCGAGGCAAAGACCGCGTGCGCGGCGGAGATAGACGGCAAGGTCTGCGACCTCAGGACCGGTCTGACCGACGGCTGCACCGTTAAGTTTCTGACATTCGACACCGAAGCGGGTCAGAGAGCGTTCAACCACACCGCCTCGCATATTCTCGCACAGGCAGTAAAGCGCCTTTTCCCGTCGACAAAGCTTGCGATAGGCCCCGCTATCGAAAACGGTTTTTACTATGATTTCGATACCGAGGAACCTTTTACCGCCGATACGCTTACCAAGCTCGAGGCGGAGATGAAGAAGATAGTCAAGGAAAGCATAAGGCTCGAGCAGTTCACAATGGCTCCCGACGAGGCTGTTAAGTACCTCGAGGAGCAGGGCGAGCCTTACAAGGTAGAGCTTTGTAAGGAGCACGCCGACAAGGGCGAGCCTATCATGTTCTATAAGCAGGGCGATTTCACCGACCTGTGCGCAGGCCCCCACCTCATGTCCACCTCCTCCGTCAAGGCGTTCAAGCTCACCAGCGTAACGGGCGCATACTGGCGCGGAAGCGAGAAGAACAAGATGCTGACCCGTATTTACGGCACGGCGTTCCCGTCCAAGGACGCGCTGAATGCGCATCTCGAGGCGCTCGAGGACGCAAAGCGCAGGGATCACAACAAGCTCGGCAGAGAGCTTGAATATTTCACGACTGTCGATTATATTGGTCAGGGTCTGCCTATCCTCCTCCCGAAGGGCGCAAAGGTCGTTCAGATAATGCAGCGCTGGGTAGAGGACGTTGAGGCAAAGCACGGCTGTATGCTGACAAAGACGCCTTATATGGCAAAGCGCGAGCTGTATAAGATATCCGGTCACTGGGATCATTACCTCGACGGAATGTTCGTCCTCGGCGACCCGCAGGACGAAACGAAGGAGTGCTTTGCGCTCCGCCCGATGACCTGCCCATTCCAGTATCAGGTATTCCTCAACAGACAGCGCAGCTACCGCGACCTGCCCATGCGTCTGACGGAAACCTCCACTCTGTTCCGCAACGAGGACAGCGGCGAGATGCACGGCCTTATCAGAGTAAGACAGTTCACTATCTCCGAGGGACATTATATCCTCCGCCCCG
>CAMEPN010000178.1 GCA_945931735.1 uncultured Clostridia bacterium | reverse complement strand
CACCGAAACCATACCCCAGCTTCTTTTAAGCGGTCTGGCGGTTTTTGTATGTATTATCGTAAGCGTTATTTTCACGAAAATAAGGTCGAAAAAGATGACCGAGGTCGGGCAGGACATCGTATACGATATCCGAAAGGATCTTTTCGAGCATATGCAGAAGCTGTCCTTTGAATATTACGACAGCCGCCCGCACGGAAAGATACTGACCCGTATAATCAATTATATCAACGCCATCTCCGACCTGATGACGAACGGACTTATAAATTTCGTACTCGAAATTTTCAATCTGCTGTTCATTACGATATTCATGTTTTTCGTAAGCTGGCAGCTTGCTTTGGTTACAATGGCGGGACTGCCCGTTTATGCGGCGATAATGCTCTTTATAAAAAATCGTCAGCGCAAGGCATGGCAGGCGGTCAACAACAAAAGCTCCAACCTCAACGCATATCTGCATGAAAGCATTGTCGGCGTGAAGATATCGCAGATGTTCACGAGGGAAGAGGAAAACGAGGAGATAAACGACAAACTCGCGAAAGCCTACCGCAAGGACTGGATGAAAGCGGTCAGCTACTCAAACATGGTCTGGCCGTCGACGGATATCGTGTCGATAATCGTCCGCGCAGGTATTTTTGCGGTCGGACTGTTCGGTTTTCAGGGTACGCTTTCCCTCGGTACAATAACCGCGATGACGGATTATTCCGCGCGCTTCTGGCAGCCGCTGATGAACCTTGCGAACCTTATGAACACGTTCATCAACGCCGTTGCTAACCTTGAGCGTATTTTCGAGATGATGGACGAGCCTGTCACCGTCGACGACGCGCCCGACGCAGTGGAAATGCCCGATATTAAGGGCGATGTCCACTTTGAAAACGTAACGTTTGCATATGAGCCGGGCATAAATATCCTCGAAAATCTGTCTTTCGATGTCAAGGCGGGACAGAGTATCGCGCTGGTCGGCCCCACGGGCGCGGGAAAGACAACGATAGTCAACCTTATATCCCGTTTTTATGACCTGAACGGCGGTACCGTAAGGATAGACGACAGCGATATTTCCAAGGTAACGCTGCGGTCGCTGCGCTCGCAGATGGGAATAATGCTTCAGGACAGCTTTATTTTCAGCGGCACGCTCGGCGACAATATCCGCTACGGAAAGCTTGACGCGACAATGGACGAAATACGCGAGGCTTGTAAAATAGTTGGTATCGACGACTACATAATGTCACTGAAGGACGGGTACGACACCGTTGTAAACGAGCGCGGCTCGGGACTTTCGCAGGGACAGAAGCAGCTTATCGCCTTCGCGCGGACCATTGTTTCCGACCCGAAGATACTTGTGCTCGACGAGGCTACTTCCTCGATAGACGCAAAAACCGAGCGTTATCTCCAAAACGGACTCAATCATCTGTTAAAGGGAAGAACTTCCTTTATCATCGCGCACCGCCTTTCCACTATCAGAAGCTGCGACAAGATCATGTATGTATCAAACAAGGGTATAACAGAAGCGGGAACGCACGAAGAACTTATGGCGAAAAAGGGCGACTATTACAGGCTTTACACCGCGCAGTCGGTATAACACGAAAAGAGGAGCAGCAATGTTCCTCTTTTTACTTTAATTTTGAGAAATATAGTACAAATCCGGCTGTTTTTTTGTGTATGCTCTTGACTTTTTTGCCGAAATACTGTAAAATGTAAATACATTCTTCGGATACTGAAAGGAGTATTTGACCATGGGTTTATTAAAAGCAGGTATTGGTGCGCTCTCCGGCGTTCTCGCCGACAGCTGGCGCGATTATTTTTACTGTGACGCATTGTCCTCCGATATCCTCGCGGCAAAAGGACACAAAAGGGTATCCGGCAAAAGCTCAAACACCAAAGGCTCTGATAACATAATTTCAAACGGCTCGATAATCGCTGTGAACGAGGGGCAGTGTGCTCTTATCGTTGACAACGGAAAGATCGCCGAGGTCTGCGGAGAAGCGGGCGAGTTCGTGTACGACTCCTCCTCCGAGCCGAGCATTTTCTACGGCGATCTCAGCAAGAACATCGGCGACACGCTTAAATCCCTCGGCACCCGCTTTGCATTCGGCGGCGACGCTCCCAAGGATCAGCGTATCTATTTCGTAAACACCAAGGAAGTAATGGGCAACCGCTACGGCACCGTTACGCCTATCCCTTTCCGCGTTGTAGACAACAATATCGGTCTTGATGTCGATGTATCGCTGCGCTGCAACGGCGAATATTCGTTCAGAATAACCAACCCCGTGCTGTTCTATACAAATGTATGCGGAAATATCACCGATACATATTCCAAGTCGGCTATCGACAGCATTCTGAAAACGGAAATCCTTTCCGCTCTTCAGCCCGCGCTCGGAAAAATATCCGAAAAGGGCGTCCGCCCCAGCGCGCTGCCCTCGCACACGCTTGAGATATGCGACTCGCTCAACGAGGTGCTCTCCTCCAAGTGGGGCAATCTCCGCGGCATGACGATAAGCTCGTTCAATATGAACCCGCCGTCGCTCCCGAAGGAAGATCAGGAGATGATAACAAATCTCCAGAGGACTGCCGTTATGCGCAACCCGGGTATGGCTGCCGCAACGCTGGTAGACGCTCAGGCAAATGCAATGCAGACCGCAGCGGGAAATTCCGGCGGCGCTATGATGGGCTTTATGGGCATGAATATGGCGCAGCAGCAGGGCGGCTTCAATGCTCAGCAGCTTTTCGGAATGGCACAGCAGCAGAATGCACAGCAGCCCGCTCAGCCTCAGGCTGCCGCTCCTGCGGCGGGAACATGGAAATGCTCCTGCGGTACGGAGAACACCGGAAAATTCTGTATGAACTGCGGCAAGGGCAAGCCCGCCGACGATTTCTGGACCTGCTCCTGCGGCGCACAGAACAAGGGCAAGTTCTGTCAGAACTGCGGAAAACCCAAGCCTGCGGGCGCACCTCTTTTCAAGTGCGACAAGTGCGGCTGGGAGCCTGAGGATCCCACAAATCCGCCTAAGTTCTGCCCCGAATGCGGAGATATTTTCGACGCAAACGATATGGTATGACATAAATATGCTGCCGCTCTTTTCAGGGCGGCAGTTTTTTTGCCATAAACGAAAAAAAGATTGTGTATATGTTGACTAAACCGATGAATTGTGGTACAATATATATTGTATAAGCATTTATTAAACAGGATGTGTTATTATGAACAAAGGTAAGCTGATAGTGCTTGAGGGACTGGACGGCTGCGGGAAATCTACCCAGCTTGAGCTTGCGGGCGAATATTTGAACAAAATCGGCATAAACAGCCGCACCGTAAGCTTTCCTAACTACTCATCCCCGAGCGGTCAGATTATTTCCGAATATCTCGCGGGGAACATTCCGTGCGAGGGCGAAAACGGCGCATATGCCGCGTCGGCGTTTTATGCCGCAGACAGGTACATCAGCTATGTTACCGACTGGAAGCGGGACTACATGGGCGGCAGCGTTATTCTTTCGGGAAGATATACCACCTCCAACGCGATATATCAGATGACAAAGCTCCCGCAGGACGAACGCGCGGATTTCCTCGAATGGCTTTCCGACTATGAATATAACAAGCTCGGTCTGCCGCAGCCCGATTTGGTGCTGTTCCTAGATATGCCGACAGAGGTGTCGCAGAAGCTTCTTCTGAAAAGATACAACGGCGACGAGAGCAAAAAGGACATACACGAAAAAAATCTGTCGTTTATGCAGAGCTGCCGCGAGAGCGCGATGGCAGCGGCGCAGCATTGGGGCTGGGAAATGGTATCCTGCGCTCAAAACGGCGAGCCTTTGCCTGTTGAAGAGATACATAAAAAAATTGCGGGAGCAATAAAGGATTTGGTAGAACATGGCTGAATTGGAGTTCAGAAGAATAGAGATAACCGATAAAAAACGCGCCGAGGAATGCCTCAAAAAATCGAATTTCCGCGGCTGCGAATACACCTTCGGAAACAATTTCGTATGGCGGAACGTATACAATGTTGAGGTCTGTTTTTCGCACGGGTTTTATTTCTGCAAGTTCGGGAGCGACGAAAACGTCAAGTTTAATTACCCCGCAGGCGGCGGAGATATTCATGAAGCGATAGAGCTTATTCTGGAATACTGCCGCGAAAAAGGATTAACCCCCTGCATAAACGCAAACAAGGACATGACGGAGCGCATAACCGCCGAATATCCCGACGCGAAGGCGGAATACTGCCGCGATATTTCCGACTATGTTTATCTTTCGGAAAATCTTTCGCTGCTGAAAGGAAAAAAGTATCACGGAAAGCGAAATCACCTTAACCGCTTTTACGAAAATGACTGGAGCTTCGAGCCGCTTTCTGCGGACAACATGGACGAATGCATTGCCATGAACGACCGCTGGTGCGACGAAAATATTTCTGACTGCTCCGCGGTGAGCGACGAAAACGAACAGAGCAAGCGCGACGAGCAGTGTATCGTAAGATGCAGCTTCAAGCATTTCGACGAGCTTGGGTACATCGGCGGAGTGCTGAGAGTGAACGGAGAGGTGCAGGCGTTCACGTTCGGGGAGCCGTCATCGTCGGATTGCTTCGTTGTCCATGTGGAAAAAGCGCTGCGGGATTATCAGGGCGCATATACCGCTGTAAACGCCGAATTTGTAAGGTCGCTCGGCGGAAAATATACCTATATAAACCGGGAAGACGATACGGGAGCGGAAAATCTGCGCAAGGCAAAGCTGTCCTATTATCCCGTATTTCTCGAGGACAAATTTGAGATAACATTCGGAGGAAAATAAAATGATCTATGTTTTTATGGCAGACGGATTTGAAGAAACAGAGGCTATCGCACCCATTGATAT
>CAMEPN010000177.1 GCA_945931735.1 uncultured Clostridia bacterium | reverse complement strand
CAGAGCTACCTCCAAGACAGGCACCTACAAGAAGGTGGACACTGTTCTTGGAACCAGCTATACAACCAAGGGTCTGACAAAGGGAAAGACTTATTACTATAAGGTCGTTGCATACGTTACCTCCGCTGACGGCACGAAGGTTGAATCCGCTGCTTCCAGCATCGTTTCCGTAAAGGTTTCTTCGCCTACTCCCTCAAGCGTTTCCGCTACCAAGACAAAGAGCGGCGTTGCGACCATCAAGTGGTCGAAGTCCAGCAGTGCGGCAGGCTATGAGGTTTACATGGCTAAGTCCAGCGGCGGCAAATATTCCCTCGTCAAGAGAGTGACCAGCGGCTCCACCCTCTCCTACAAGAAGACCGGTCTGACCGCAGGAAAGACATACTACTTTAAGGTTCGCTCCTACATCGTAGTAAGCGGCAAGAGAGTTTACAGCCCGTTCACTAAGGTTGTAAAGGTCAAGGTATGATCATTACTTAACAAATGTTTATTCACGGTATCGCGTATGCGGTACCGTCAGACCGTCGGAAAAGTCCCTAAAGGGACTTTTCCGACAGAGAACAATCCACGGATATGGGCTTCGCCCATATCCTCACATTTTCTTTGAAAATGTGCCCTGCGCGCACGATTTGTCGGCTATGCCGCCAAATCGCACACTTGTGCGGATAGAAGTGTTTTTTGCCCCGGCAGAGCTGGGGCAAAAAACGGATTTTAAATGCCCGCTTCGCGGGCAAAAAACACTTTTTCGACAGACTGAGGCGGCTGATGTTATGTCAGCCGCCTTTATATTATAATAATGTCAGTCTATCTGCTTGAGCGTCCTGTAAATCTCCTGCATACGCTTGTCCGGTAAGGTGAAATGAACCGATTTAACGGCTGCTTTTTCTCTTAGCGTATGGGCGACCATCGCTGCTTACCAATGTTACAGAAATAGAGATCCGCGCTGTCCCAAAAAGGGGCGGCGCATATTTTTGCTCCCAAATAATGAATTGTTGAAATTATTTTTCAAAACCCCCTTGACAAAGTAAATGCGAAGTGGTATATTGTGTATATGGGATATATACATTAATTACAAAGTGCAATATATTTCAAACCGCGGTATACAAATTCTTTCGGAAGGAACGCTGTTTTGCAGGGGAGTATCCTTTGCAAACGGCAGCGAAAAGGTAATCATATGAACATCATCATCACAAACTCGGGAGGCGTGCCGATTTACGAGCAAATCGCCTCGCAGATAAAGGGACTTATCCTCTCGGGCGAGCTGAAGGAGGGCGACCCTCTGCCCTCCATGCGGGCGCTGGCGCAGGATTTGCGCGTGAGCATAATCACCACCAAGCGCTCCTACGAAATTCTTGAAACAGAGGGGCTTATCGAGTCGTACACGGGGCGCGGGAGCTTTGTTTCCGCGCAGAATCCCGAGCTGCTCCGCGAGCAGAATCTCCGCAGCATTGAAGAAAAGCTTGCTGAGGCTATCGAAATTGCCAAGCGCAGCGGCGTAGACCGCGCGGAGCTTACAGAGATACTCGGAATGCTGTACGACGGGTAATGCCGTTAGTGAGGTAATTTTATGGAAAACTGCATTGAACTCAAAAACGTAACACGCAGCTACAACAAATTCGCGCTGAAGGACGTAAGCTTTGCCGTTCCGACGGGGAGCGTGATGGGATTTATCGGCGAAAACGGCGCGGGAAAATCCACCACGATAAAGGCGCTGTTGGGGCTTATCCGCCCCGATTCGGGCAGCATAACCGTGCTCGGAGAGGACGCGGGAAAGCTCTCTCCCGAAACCAAGGAGAAGATAGGCGTCGTGTTCGACAGCCTGACCTTTCCGAGGGAACTTAACGCAAAGCAGCTTGACAAGGTTTTGAGCGGAATATATAAGCAGTGGGATTCCGAAAAATTTTTCGGTTATCTCACACGCTTTGAGCTGCCGCTGAACAAAAAGCTGAAATCCTTTTCCCGCGGAATGGAAATGCGCGTGTCCATTGCGGCGGCGCTTTCCCACGACCCGCAGCTGCTTGTGCTTGACGAGCCGACGGGCGGACTTGACCCCGTAATGCGCAGCGAAATTCTCGACATCTTCCTTGAATTTATGCAGGACGAGAGCCACTCAATTCTGATGTCAACCCATATCACAAGCGACCTGGAGCATATCGCGGACTACATCACGTTCATACACAAGGGCGAGATTGTTTTCACGGAGGAGCGCGGCGAAATGCTGGAAAAGCACCGCATACTGAAATGCACCGACGAGGAGCTTGCCGAAATCGCAAAGGAGGATATCATCGGAATGCGCAAGGGCAGATACTCAAACGAGGTGCTGACCGCTTCAGCCGAGAAATATCCCCACATCACCGCCGACGCGCCCTCCATCGAGGAGATTATGGTGTACTATGTTAAGGACGAAAAGTGACGCGGGAAAGGAGCTTGGATTATGAAAGGATTGCTTTACGCGAGCTGCGTGCTTAACAAAAAGTTCTTCATCGGCGCAGGGATAACGGCGGCGGCAGCCACGATTTTCTCCGTTGTCTGCGAGCTGTTGTCCGGGCAGCGTTTCTTTAACGAAATCGCATATTTTGTGATTTTGATTGCCTCGGTTTTGCCCGCAGGAATCGCGCTGGAATTCCCCGCGCGGGATTTGGAGAAAAATCTGAAAACCCGCTTTGCAAACTACGCCCTCGCAGGCGGTATCACCAAAAATCGGTTTGTGCTGGCAGAGCTGCTGAAAAACCTGATGTGCGTTGCGGGCGGCGCAGCGGTATGCTGTATTGTTAGCCTGATTTGCATTGCGGTAAAGCCGGGGTATCTTGTGACCGGAAATATTGTTTTCCACCTGCTGATTATTGTTGCTATCGGCGTTATCGAATGGTGCGTGACGCCGCTTACGATTACAACAAAGAGCGCGGAAAAGGCAGGGCTGATTATCGGCGTGTGCCTTGGCTTTGGGCTTATCTTACCCTTTAATCTGTTGGCAGCGGCAATAAATGACGGGAGCGCGTGGAGCGGTTTTTTCAGCCTTATTGGCAAGCCGTGGCTTCCGTGGGCAGTATTGGGCGCAGCAGCGGTGATATACGCGGTGGTGTACTTGATTATGCTTGCGCGGGTGAAAAGGGGTGACGTGTGTTGAAGGGGCTTATTCTTAAGGACTTTTACCTTATCAGATTTCAGCTGATTATAGCGTCCGTCGGAGCGCTGCTGATGGCGTATTTGTGTTACTCGGGCGCTCCCTCAACGGGGCTGGATTCCTCGTTGGGATATGTGAGCCGAATCCTTATTCCGGCAATGTTCGACTATATAGTAATTGTTATCGGCTCGTCGTTTTTCCTCAACACAATCGCGGAGGATTTCAGCAGCGGCTGGGTTATGCAGCAGCGCACTCTTCCGGTTTCGGATAGGCAGGCAATCGGCGCAAAGCTGATTTCGACCTACATTCTTATCGGCGCTCTGGCGCTGTTTGCGTTAGGGTTTAATCTGGTATTTCGGCTAAGCTACGGCGGAACACTTGAAATCATGATTGCGGTGCCGCTGTGCGTGGGGCTGATTCAGGTGATAACCCTCTCTCCCGTTTTCCCGTTGGGTCAGCGCTATGGCATAAAATCCGCGAACACCGTTTATCTGCTGCTGGAAATACTTATGGCGATTATAGCGGCGTTTACGATGTTCCCCGCGCTGTCTGAGGAAATTCCGATTATAGCTCTTCGCATAGTTTTTTATGCCGTGCTGCCTCTGCTAGCGGTAATTTCGGGCGCTGTATCCTTTGCGGTGTCGAAATCTCTTCTCCTTATTGACTCAGAAAAATAAACTGAGCGCTCCACCTTTCCAAGTGGAGCGTTCGTTTCGGTTATCAGTTAATCTCTTTTAAGGTGCGGTAAATTTCCTGCATTTTTTCATCGGTCGCCGCGATGGTTTCGGCGCATTCCTTCAACTGCTGCGCGAGGTTGTTTGAAACCTCCACGTCGGTCTTGTATTTCAGCTCATGCTCAAGGCTTGCCCAGAAGTCCATAGCAATGGTGCGAATCTGCACCTCAACGTTCACCATTTCCTTTCTGTCGGAAAGGTAAACGGGAGTCGAAATGACGAGGTGAAGGCTGCGATAACCGTTGGGTTTCGGTGTTTCGATGTAGTCCTTGCGCTTTATGAGATTCACGTCGTCCTGCATCGTGAGCAGGTCTGCGACGGTGTAGATGTCCTCTATGTAGTTGCAGATAACGCGCACGCCCGCTATGTCGTTGAGCGTCGACCGCGCGGCTTCGCAGCTGAACGGCAGCCCCTTGCGCTGAAGCTTTTCAAGTATGCTTTGAGGGGATTTCAGCCTGTCCTCTATATGGTGTATCGGGTTGTAATCATATTTTGTCTTAAATTCGCTGTCGAGTATCTCAAGCTTTGTCTTGACCTCGCGTATCGCCGATTCGTACAGGTGCTCAAGCTCTATAAACTGGTAAAGCTGGTTGAGCACTGCCTGCTGCTGGTCGTTCGGGAAAAGCTGCTTTACGGGGGCAAGCTCGGCAGGCGGATTTATTACTTTTTTATTTTTATGGGTCATTTTAACGGTCCTTTCACAAGTCACCTGATATATTAATTATATTTTCGATAAGAAAATATCCTGTTAAAGAAATGTGACAGTGTGATGAAAATTACTTAGCCGCGTCCTCGGACATACTGTTGAGCAGCTTCTCGATATCCTCCTGCGACATCTTCCCGCCCGAGGATTGGGGAGCAGGCTCGGGGGCAGGCTCATTCGCCGCCGCGCCCGCGATAAGCTTCTCGATATCCTCCTGCGACATCATACCGCCCGAGGATTGGGGAGCAGGCTCGGGGGCAGGCTCATTCGCCGC
>CAMEPN010000176.1 GCA_945931735.1 uncultured Clostridia bacterium | reverse complement strand
AATGGCTCATGGGTCTTGGAGTAATGCTTGCAGCGGGTGAAATCCCCAGAATTGCGGGAATGTTCGGGCTGGAAACCGCAGCACGTCCGAATATTAACGGTGTAATAAATACGGCTCAGTCTGCGGTACATCTTACTCAGATGATACGCACGGTAGCGAAGTGAGGTGACTCCGGTTTGAAAATAAATTTTCAAACTGAGAGCTTTTATGCTTTTCGGATAGTCATCCGAAATTTTGCTTCGCAAAACCGCATAAAATCCCATGAAAGGAGTGCTCCCTACCGGGAGCAAGATCATAATGTACATTTATCCAGAGAATCTCAGAGCCGCGCCGACCTTGTTCCTGTGGCGGCTGAAAGACCTTGCGGTCATAGGAATTGGCGCGCTTATTTCTGTGTTCGCAATGGCGCAGATAGGCTTCACCGTGCCGCTGGTGGCAACCCTTGCGTATGCGTTTCTGGCTATCCGGTTTGAGGATATCAGCATTCTCGACTTTCTAAAATATGCTGTGAAATATTTCTTTGTGGAGCAGCAGGAATTCAGGTGGAAATTATAATGAAGAAGAAAAACAATCCCCAGCAGTCCACCAGGCAGCTCATGGGCATAACCGAGATAACAGAATATTCGTTAAAGACCGCTTCCTCCGAGGCGGTCTTTTTTAGCGTCAAGCCCTGCAATATCTCGATTCTGTCGGAGGAAAGCCTGTCGGGAAAAATCTATTCGCTCATGTCCGTGCTGAAAGGTGTTGCGGAAATAGAGTTCCTCTGTCTTAACAGCCGGGAGAGCTTTGAGAGCAACAAAAACTTTCTCCGCAGCCGCATTGCGAAAGAGGAAAACTCCGCCGTCCGCAGCCTGCTGGAGCAGGATATTCAGTACCTTGACCACATTCAGGCTCAGACAGCTACCGCACGGGAATTCCTTTTGGTGGTGCGGCTGCGTGGACTTAAAGACAAGGAGGTGTTCTCTTATCTCAACAGGATAGAGAAAATCCTCACAGAAAACGGCTTTACTGTTCGCAGATACGCCAGAGAGGATATAAAGACTCTGCTTGCTGTGTACTACGAGCAGAATGTTACAACCGAACTTTTTGAAAATACTGATGGAGAAAGGTGGCTTATACATGAACGAAAAACTCATAATTAACACAAGCCTTTTGCGGAAGGAATCCTGTTTTGAACCCAAGCCCTGCATTGTGGAAAAGGTGGTTGAAATGCCCGCCGCAGCGTTCGCAAGGCTCATTTCCAGACCGTTGGACGACCAGTATGTCATCGCGCAGAACAAGCCGTTGATGTACTGCGACAACGAGTTCTACCACTGCATTCTCGCTGTGGATATGCACAACGGCGACGGGCTTCTCATTGAATCCGAGGGCAGCAATTACGCGAGATATTCGCAGTATATTCCCCATGCACGGGAGATAGTTGCGGAACATAAGCAGACAATGTCGTTTTCGCAGCTGAAAGATATAGTGGCGGATTACGTGAATAAAGCTGTTTCAGAAAGCGCAGACAAGGAGGATTTTTCTGTTGATTTGCAGGACTTGACCGAAAGCCCGCTGGTGCATGAAACCCTTATGAAATGCGTTTCCGAGGTGTTGAGCGACCGCCCGGAGATAGCGTCCTGCTCATTGTCCGGCAATACCATACAGGCAGCGAAAAAAGCCCTTGTGGAAACCAAGCTGTACTGCCCGCTTTATGTAGTAGCAGATCCTCCGGATTACGACTCGGATATGCTCGAAATACCCTCCTCACAGCTTGCCAAGTACGCTGATCTCATCAACAAAAAAATAAAAGCATCGCTGACCGATGACGACGAAAAGCTCCATGGTTTAATAGCATGGACGGACGATCCCGACCTTGACCACAAGGTACTCTCGGTGTTCCCGTCAGTCGAAAACAGAGGTGGAGAGCTGTACGGCGTTATGACCGTAAATTCGTATGGTGAGCTGTCTAAGGCGGAGCTTATTTCCTTAACGGACGAGATAACCGGTCAGCTCTCGGACGGCTGGGGTGAGAGCTTTGAGCAGAACGAGGTTCGGCTTGACGGCTGCAAGTATTTCATTTCGTTCTGGAACTCGGATTATTTCTATCTCAAGCCGGAAGCTGAGGTGTTTCACCAGCAGACAAACGAGCTAAAAATGTGAGGTCAAGATGAATAAGAAAATAGACGAAAACGGCTTTACAACCAAATCCGGAAAGGACTTTCTGGATATGATCGCGCCGTCCACGGTGAAATTCTACACGGATTATTATATCTGCGGAAACACATTCCGCTGCGTGTGGGCGCTTCGGGAATATCCGACCTCCACCAGTGAGCAGGCAATTCTGCGGTATCTCGGTGAAAAGGAGGGCGTAACGCTGCACATTTACGCGCGGCACGTTACCCCGGCGGAGGAAAAGCGGATAATCTCCAATGCCGCCAACAAAAACAGAATGCAGCGTAATTCCACTAACGACCTCCAGCAGACTGTCGCAGCCGAAAGTAATCTTCAGGACGTAACGCAGCTTGTAGCCGAAATGCACCGCAGCCGCGAGCCTCTGCTTCACACCGCTGTGTACATCGAAATGACAGCGCTTTCGCTTGAAGCTCTGCGCAATATGCAGACCGAGGTTCAGACGGAACTGGTGCGTTCCAAGCTGAACGTGGACAGGCTCATGCTTCGCCAGCAGGCGGGGTTCAACAGCATAAAGCCCGGCGGGTGGAATGTGTTCAGAGAGCAGTTCGAGAGGGTTCTCCCCGCCAGCAGCGCGGCGAATCTTTATCCGTTCAGCTTTTCGGGCAAGACAGATGAACACGGCTGTTACCTCGGTCGGGACAAGTTCGGCAGCAATATTATTGTAGATTTCGACAAGCGTTCGGACGATAAGACAAACGCAAATATGTTGATACTCGGCAACTCCGGGCAGGGAAAGTCGTACCTGTTAAAGCTGATTCTGACCAATCTCCGTGAAAGCGGCAAGCGTATAATATGCCTTGACCCGGAGCTTGAATATGCGGAGCTGACCGAGAACCTCGGCGGATGTTTTATCGACCTCATGTCTGGTGAGTACATCATAAATGTGCTTGAACCGAAAACGTGGGACGAAGGAGCGGAGGCAGATGAAACAGCACCAAAAGCGTTCCGCGGCAAAACACGGCTCAGTCAGCACATCAGCTTTCTGCGGGACTTTTTCCGCTGCTACAAAGATTTCTCCGACCGGGAAATCGACACCATAGAGCTTATGCTTATAAAGCTGTACGAGCGTTTCGGAATCTCTGATCGCACAGACTTCTCAAAGCTGAAACGCACGGATTATCCTGTTCTGTCTGACCTATATTCGGTTGTTGAAGAAGAATTCCACAATTACAGTGAGGTAAACAACTGCATTTACACAGCCGAGAATCTCCAGAATATATTCCTCGGACTGCATTCCATGTGCAGGGGTGCGGGGAGCGAATGCTTCAACGGACACACCAATATAACGGACGGCAGCTTTGTGACTTTCGGCGTAAAGGGTCTGTTACAGGCAAGCAGGAATATCCGCAGCGCTTTGTTGTTCAATGTGCTGTCGTATATGTCGAACGAGCTTCTGACCGCCGGAAACACCATTGCCAGCGTGGATGAGTTCTATCTGTTCCTCTCGAATCCCGTTGCCGTGGAGTATATCCGCAATTTCATGAAGCGCGTGCGCAAGAAGAATTCGGCTGTAATTCTCGCTTCCCAGAACCTAGAGGACTTCAATCTGGAGGGAATTCGGGAGCTTACAAAGCCGCTGTTTGCAATACCAACGCACCAGTTTCTGTTCCATGCCGGAACTGTGGATAAGGAATTCTACATCGACAATCTGCAGCTTGAACCTTCCGAATACGAGCTGACGAGGTACTCTCAGCGCGGTGTTTGCCTCTACAAATGCGGCAACGAGAGGTACTGCTTGTGCGTCCATGCACCGGATTATAAGGAGCGGCTTTTCGGCAGTGCGGGAGGTAGATAAGTATGGCAGTCCCGCCCATAGTAATCAAAGCCATAGCCACCGCCGCCACCGATAAGCGAACCTGGGAATTCGTCGCAATGCTAATCGCAGCCGTGCTTATGCCCGTGATTCTCTGCGTGATGAGCGTTGCGATTCTGGTTACAGGCGCGGAATCTTCAAGCGTTTCTCTGCTGGAATACAGCTTCAATTCCGAGGAACTGCCGTCCGGAGTCAGCGAGGAACAGCGGCAGGCGGTGGAAAATATGCGGCTCTGGCTCGTGGAGCTTGACGAAGAAATAACCGAATATCCCGACAGCGACAGCCTTGATGTGATTCTCGTCAAGGCTGTTTTTTACTGCGTGAATATCGGCGTTGAAGCTGTTGTTACTCAGCCGTATAAAGAATTTCTGAGCTGCTTCGAGGACAGAACAGCCGAGGATTTGAAGGTTGTTTCAGAGGATATTTCGGAGCAGTTCCCCGAAATAACAATCACCGATAATCAGCTTTCCGGCATACGGAAGGTGTATGATTTTCTGAATGAAATGGAGATATCTGATGAAGAAAATTGAGATTAAATCCGGCGAACCCGGACAGGAAACCATGTATTACAGCGACTGTAATCCGGACGTCAGAGGCGCTTGTGTCGGGCATCTGCGAATGGATTTCGGCGACGGAAACGAGTTCTGGTCAACGTGGTGGGAGAACAATTCCGACCTCAAAACCGAGCAGTTCCGCAGCGAGCTGGACGGCGTAATAAACGGACTTCGCAGCAGCGGACTGCTGAAAAACCGCCGCGCGATGATGTCCTATTGCAGCCACCATACCAACCTCAACCTCGGCAGGAGCTACGGCTTCAAAGCGGAAACAGAAAACTACATTTTTCTCCTTCGATGTCA
>CAMEPN010000175.1 GCA_945931735.1 uncultured Clostridia bacterium | reverse complement strand
CATACGGAGTTGACTGCGGAGGCATTTATTGATATCTTCCGTTTAATTTCCTCGGGGTCAAAGTCGCACACTGTGCTACCGTCGGCGGTATTTCCCATTCGGTCGGTCAGCCCGCACTTAAACAGCATTGCTTCCGCAAGGGCGGTCTTACCGCTTCCGCCGTGACCGGCAAGGACAACGTTTCTGATATTGTCGGCAGAAAATGTTTTCATGTAGTTTTACCTCCGTGAGTATGAATAATGAATGACCGCAGGGGTCAATAAGCGGCGTTGCTGCGCGGGAATTGTATATTTTGTCCTAAAAAACATCTGCCGCGCATAAAACCTTGTTAATATTATATAGTAATATTGCTCAAAAATCAAGTGCTTTTGTTAAAAATATTGCATTTCAATATACAAAATGCTTAAAACGGTTTTTGTGGATTTTGCACAAAGAGAATTTAAAAAACAATGTTGATTATGGGAGAAAAATACGATATAATAAGAATATACTATATTTTTAAGGAGGGATAGCGTGGAAAAGTACATCTGCCCCGTATGCGCGGAAAAGGGCGCTTCGGAGCCGCTACTGCGCAGCGGCGGCTCGCTTAAATGCGCGCACGGACACAGCTTCGACATATCGTCGAGGGGCTATGTCAACCTCCTGCTTTCCTCGCATAAGCACGTCAAAGACCCCGGCGACAGCAAGGAAATGGCTTCCGCGCGGCGTTTGTTCCTTAACACGGGAGCGTATGAGCCGCTGCTCGAGGGGCTGTGCCGCGCCGCCTGCGAGCTTACGGCGGACATTCCCGCGCCCGTAATTGAGGACTGCGGCTGCGGCGAGGGATATTACACCGCGGGGATATACGACCGCCTTTCCTCGGCGGGAAAATCGCCGCAGATATACGCGGTGGACATCAGCAAGAACGTCCTCTCCGCGGCAAAGCCCCGCTTTTCGGGCAGGAACATCTTCCCCGCCGCCGCGAGCTGCTTCCGTATGCCGCTGCCAAACGACAGCGCTGACCTTGCCGCGGTGATATTCGCGCCGTTCTGCCTGAGCGAGCTTATCCGCACGGTAAAGCCGAACGGGCATATCATAACCGCGATCCCCGCGCGCGAGCACCTTTACGAGCTTAAGCAGCTTCTCTACCGCGAGCCGTATTACAACGAGGTCAAGCCGTATGAGATAGACGGGCTGAAATTCCTCGGCAAAGAGGAGATACGCTCCGTGATAACGCTGGACAGTCAAGAAACGCTCAACGCGCTGTTCATGATGACTCCGTATTATTACAAGACGTCTCCCGCGGACAGCGCCGCGCTTTATTCCTACTTCGGAACACACGGCAGCTTTTCCACCGGAATAGCCTTTGAAATACTTAAATACAAAAACATAAAGGGGGCAGACTGACGTGATAATTCTTCCCGAACAGGTGAACAAGGCGATAGAAATACTCGAAAATTCGGGCTACGACGCGTACATAGTCGGCGCGTGCGTCCGCGAGCTTATCCTCGGGAACAGCCCGCAGGATTTTGACATCGTTACCAACGCTGGGATAAACGACATTCTTTTCGCGTTCAGGGACTACCGAATCTCCGACGAGGGACTTCCTCGCGGCGAGATACTCGTGACCGTCGTCGGCATGGTCATACAGATCTCCCCTTACCGCCGCGAAGTCGTCGGCAACCGCGTGATGTACGCCGAGGACTTGGAAACCGACCTGTTCCGCCGCGGCTTTACGATGAACGCAATGGCTTATTCCCCCCGAATCGGACTGGTCGACCCATACGGCGGGCGGAGCTGCCTTAACGGCGAGGTCAAGCGCGTAGTCGCAGTCGGCGAGAATGTCACCGTACCGGCGGCAAAACCCGCGAAAAAGAATGCTCCCGCCGAACCGGAAACCTACTACGATATGTCCCGCTGCTTCACGACCGACCCGATAAGGCTGCTGTCCGCGATACGCTACTGCGCCGAGGACGAGTACGAAATAGAAGAACAGACGCGCAACACCATGCGGCAGAACGTGAGCTGCTTCGACTACGCCGACAAGGCGGAGATACGCCGTGAGCTTACACGCATAGTCATGGGGAAGTTTGCGGCGCGGGTTCTCGAGGAATACAGCGATATCCTGAAGCACGTTCTCCCCGAGATAGAGCCGTGCATTGGCTTCGAGCAGCATTCGCCGCACCATGACTTTACGGTGTGGACGCATATCGCGCGTTCGGTCGGGTATTCCGTCCCCGACCCCGTTATCCGTTTCGCAATGCTGTTCCATGACCTCGGAAAGCCCGACTGTATGTACCTCGACAACAATGGCAGTGGTCATTTCAAGGGTCACGGCGAGCGCGGGCGGCTGCTTGCCGAGGGGATAATGCGCAGGCTGGAGTTTGACCGCGATATGTCCGAGGAGATAAGCTGGCTGGTCTATCACCACGACGAGGATATCCCCGAGGACAGGAAAGCGCTCAAAAGGCTCATCAACGACCTCGGCGCGGACGATCTCAAAAAGCTGCTCCGCTGCGAAATAGCCGACGCAAGGGCTAAGAAAACCGACAGCGAAAGCGAGTCTGCGCAGAAGCTCCGAGCGGCTCTCACGGCGCTAAACGAGATTCTTGAAAACGGCGAATGCTACAATATAAGTCAGCTCGCGGTCACAAAGCGCGACCTTTTCGACCGCCGCCTTGTCCGCAGCGAGCAGGAGGCAGACGAGCTGATGAACGCGCTGTTCGAGATAGTGCTCGACAAGCCGTCCTTTAACAACAGGCTCATGCTGCTTGACATGGCGGAGCGCAGCAAGGCAAAGCTCGAGCAGCTTGCCGCCGAGCGCGAAAAGCGCCGCCGCGAGCAGGAAGAGCTTGAGCGGCAGGAAAAGGAGCGCCGCAAAAACCGCAGAAACGAGCCGATATTCACAAAGCGCCGCGCGGACAAGTGACCGCTGCGATTTGACCGCATAAAATAGTCATGGGGTGACAGAATGGAATACGGACTGGTTTTCTGCGGCGGTGGTGGGCGCGGAGCGTATCAGGCGGGCGTTTGGAAAACGCTCGAGAAATTCGGGCTTGCGCGATATGTTTCCGCCGTTTCGGGGACATCTGTCGGCGCGCTCAACGCCGCAATGTTCTGCTCCGTCAGCGTTTACAAGGCGGAGCGGATATGGAGCGAGCTGTCGCAGAGCGATATCGCTGACCCAGTTTCCGCGGCGGGACGGGTCATCGGCTCGATAGTAAATTTCGCAAAATCGGACGACAAAACAGTAAACCGCGGGAAGATAGGGAGCGCTTTTAATTCGGGGTTATTCTCCCGAGAGGGGCTGACCGCGCTTATCGAGGAGAACGGGATAAACGCCGCCGTAACGCGCTCGCCTATCCCCTGCTTCGCCTGCCTTCACAATACCTCGTGGGGCGAGGCGGAATACTTCGATATGCGCGCCTATCCGCCCGACACGGTGACAAGGCTGCTATGGGCAAGCACCGCGATACCCGCCGCTTTTGCGCCCGTGGATATCGGCGGAACGCTCTACCGCGACGGCGGGCTTTCGGACAATACGCCCGTAAAGCCGCTGTACGACATAGGTCTGCGGCGGTTCATAATTTCCTATCTAAGCCGCGACACTATTGACAAGACGAAGTTCCCCGACGCAGAGTTTATTGAGCTTGTCCCCTCGGAGGACATCTATCTCGGGGAGAAAAACACCAATATACTCAACAGCGGGACGCTGGACTTCAACGGCGATAACGCCAAAAGGAGGATAGCCCTCGGCGAGAGCGAATCCGCAGCAACGCTTACGATACTCGCCTCCGCCCGCGAAAAGCTGACGGTCACCTCTAACGTAAAAAAACAATGAAAACATTTCTGAATTATCTTCGCCGCCGCGCATGGTTCATTGCGTTTATGCTTATCTTCGCGGCGGTCTGCGCCGTTGTTTTCGCGCTGTACGGCGTGAGCGCGGAGCCTGTGCTGTATTCGGCGGCGATATGCGGGGCGATAACGCTTGCGGCGGGCGCGGTCGATTTTGTGAGATTTCGCAGCAAAACATCGCGGCTGTCCGCAATGAAAAACGAGATCACCGTCACGCTCGACGGGCTGCCCGAAACGGCGGACTGTATCGAGAGGCAATACACGGAGCTTATAGAGCTGCTCTACCAAAGCAGGCAGGCGCTTGACAGCCAAAACCGCCGCCGCAGCTCCGAAATGACCGAATACTACACCCTCTGGGCGCACCAGATAAAGACGCCTATCGCCGCCATGCGGCTGATATTGCAGTCGCAGGACACGCCTGAGAGCCGCGAGCTTTACGAGGACCTTCAGCGGATAGAGCAGTACGCCGAAATGGCGCTGTGCTATATTCGGCTGGACAGCGACAGCACCGACTATGTAATACGCCGCTGCCCCCTTGACAGCATAATAAGGCAGGCGCTGCGGCGGTTTTCTCCGCAGTTTATTCGTAAAAAAATAAAGCTCGTCTACGAAAGCCCCGACATATCGGTGCTGACGGACGAGAAGTGGCTGCTTTTCGTTATAGAGCAGGTCATCTCAAACGCGCTGAAATACACCCGCGAGGGCAGCGTTTCCGTCTATACCGAGGGCAGCGTTCTCTGCGTAAAGGACACGGGCATCGGGATAGCGCCCGAGGATCTCCCGAGAATATTCGAGCAGGGCTTCACGGGGCGCAACGGCCGCGAGGACAAGCGTGCCAGCGGGATAGGGCTTTACCTCTGCCGCAGGATATGCGACAGGCTCGGGCACACCATCTCGGCAGTATCCGACGAACACGGGACGACCGTAAAAATAGACCTCGCGGCGAACATGGTCGACACGCGGGAATGACACAGAAAAAAGAAAAACAAAGGAAAAGGGAAAAATGGGAGCAAC
>CAMEPN010000174.1 GCA_945931735.1 uncultured Clostridia bacterium | reverse complement strand
GTGGCGCTCAAGCTCCGGCGCGATATCCCGCGCGAGCCGAGCCGTGCCGATGTCATGTATGATAAGCCCGTCCGCGCCGCATTCCGCCGCCGTTCTTATGCAGCCCGCGACCGCGTCCGCTTCGTCGTCGTACATAAGGGTATTCAGCGCGACGTACAGCTTCACGCCGCGTCTGTGACATTCTCTGCAAGCGGCGGCAAGCTCCTCGTCGGAGAAGTTCTCGGCGTTCTTCCTCGCGGAGAAGCTTTTCATTCCGACATATACCGCGTCCGCGCCCGCGTTAAGCGCCGCGGAAAGGCTCTCCGTTCCCCCGCAGGGAGCAAGGATCTCACTCATAATGTAAGCTGACCGTCCTCAAGCATTTCCTTTATCTGCTTGTCGAGCGAGCTGTTGGTGCGCTTGAGCGACTTTATCTCCTTAGCCTGCTCCGAGTTCTTTACGATAAGCTCCTCGACCTGCTTGTTAAGCCTGTCGACCTCGCCGCGAAGCTCCTCGCCCGACTGCTCGGACTGCTTCAGCGCGGCGTTCTCGCTCTCGACCTGCGAAAACCTCACCATAAGCTCCTCGTACTGCCCCGAGCGCTTTTCAAGCTCGGCGACACGCTCCGCCTCGGCGGCGAGCTTCTCTACCGCGGACACGTTCTCCTCCTCGAGCTTCTTCGCCCGTGCGGAAAGATCCGCGTTCTCCTTTTCGAGCAGGTCGGCGCGCTCCGCAGCTCCGCTCCTTGCGGATTCGTATGCGCCGAGCTTCGCGGCGGTTTTTTCCGCTTCCTCGCGCGCCGCGGCAAGCTCCGCCTCGGCGGCAGCCTTTTCCTTTGCAAGCTCGCTGCCCGTTTTGCCCATTTCCTCGTTGGACTTCTCGAGCTGCGCGTTTATTTTCTCCAACTCGGAATACGCCTTTTTAAGCTCGGCGTTCTCCTTTTCCGCCGCTTTGAGCCTGTTCATTTCCTCGTCGGACGGGCGCTTTCCCGCCGCCTTTTCAAGCTCGCCGTTCTTCGCGGAAAGCTCCGAAACTGACTTCTCGAGCGATTCCTTGTCCTTTTTCAGCGCGGCGTTGTCCTTTTCGGCGGCAGCGGCGCGCTTTTCCTCGCGGCGGAATGCCTCCTCGAAATTCTGCGCCTTTTCCAGCTTCTCGGACAGACGCTTGTTTTCCTCCGCGGCAGTCACCGCGCGCGCCGCTTCCTTTTTCAGCTCGGAAATCTGCTTTTCAAGCTCGGAAATGCGCTTGGACTGGCTGTCTATCTTCTCTGCGCTGTCCTTTGCGGCGGCGGAAAGCTGGTTGTTCTTCTTTTCGAGGTTTTCGGATATCTTGAGCGCTTCCTCGAGGTCGGCGCGCACGCCCGCAAGCTCTGCGGTCTTTTCGTTCGCCGCCTTGAGCGTTTCGGCAAGCTGCGCGTTCTTCCCCTCTAATTCGGAAAAGCGCTTGTTAAGCACGGCGAGGTCTTCGCTGTCCTTTTTGAGCGACTTGTTTTCGGTCTTGAGCGCGGAATTTTCCTCAAGAGCCGCCTTTGCGCGCTCCTCCGTCTTTTTCGCCGCGTCAAGCTCGGACTGCACTGCCGCGAGCTTTGCTTCAAGCTCGTTTGCCTTCCCCGCGTAATCCAGCGCAGTAAACACCGCCGCGTCGGATTTCTCAAAATCCGTCAGTGCGTCGCAGTAATCGGTTATGCATTTTTCGACCTGTGCCGCCGTGTCGTTGAGCTGGCGGGAATTGTCGGTCCTCAGCGTCTAGCTTCTGCCGCAAATTGTAATGGTGATTTTTTCGTTAAGCATGGTGCAACGTCCCTTTCGATAATGATATTGAAACCGAATTTCGCTCGGTATAAAGTTTCTCACTTTATATTATATAACAATTCCTCTCGGATTTCAAGTGTTTTGGCAAAAAAGATGGCAAGAAAAACGGAGCGGCACCAAAGCGCCGCCCCGATAAGGAGGATACTGATATTTTTCAGAGGATAATGCAGATAAGACCGCCGCAGCCGTCGTTTACTATGCGCTGAATGGTTTCCTGAAGCTTCATGCGCGCGTCGGTCGGCATTCGGCAGAGCTTATTGTTAAGCCCCTCGTTCACAAGGTCGTGGAGCGATTTTCCGAAGATGTTGCTGTTCCATATGCCCGTAGGGTTCTCCTCGAAATCGTTGAGCAGGTAGGCGATAAGCTCCTCGGACTGCTTTTCGCTGCCGACTATGGGATTTATCTCGGTGGTTATGTTCGCGGACATCATGTGTATCGACGGAGCGCTCGCGCGGAGCCGGACGCCGTATTTCCCGCCCTGACGGATTATCTGCGGCTCCTCGAGGGTAAGCTCCTCCTGCGTCGGGAGGACGATACCGTAGCCCGTCGCCTCGACCTCCTCGAGCGCGCCGCGCACCCGCTCGTACTTTCTCTTTATCGCGGCAAGCTCCGCCATGCAGGGCATGAGGTCGCTCTCGTCGTGCAGCTCTATCCCCGTCGCCTCGCCGAGTATCTTATAGAAAAGGTCGTCGCGCAGCGCGATGTCTATCGTCCCCGAGCCTGTTCCGAGGTCAAGCTCCGCCGAAACGCAGCTCTTGACATACTCGCAGCCGCTTATCCTCTCGGCGGAGCGTGCGATGTCGTTTATCCCGTGAACATCTGCGGCGGCTTCCTTTATGCATTCGTAAAGCTCCCTGCGAAGCGGGTGGTCTGCGCCGAGCGAGCGCACCCATTTCGGCATCTTAACGCGCAGCTCGCACACGGGGAACTTCAGCAGCAGCTCGCCCATTATCTCGTTTATCTTCTCTTCGTCAAGGTCGACGCAGTTTATCGGCATGACCTTCGCGCCGTATTTCTCCGAAAGCTCCTTTGCGAGGGAAACGCTGCCCGCGCTCTCCGGCTCGCGGCAGTTAAGCAGCACCACGAACGGCTTGTTTATCTCGTTAAGCTCGGCGACAATACGTTCCTCGGCGGCTTCGTATTCCTCGCGGGGAATGCCCGTAATGCTCCCGTCGGTCGTTACTACTACGCCTACGGTGGAGTGGTCGGTGATCACCTTTCGGGTGCCTACCTCCGCCGCCATGTTGAACGGCACCTCCTCGTCGAACCACGGCGTCTTTACCATGCGCGGCGCCTCGTTTTCGATGTACCCGACGGCGCCCGGGATAATGTACCCAACGCAGTCTATAAGGCGGACGTTCATCTTTACCCCGCCGTCAAGCTCGATAGCTACCGCTTCCTCGGGGACAAATTTCGGCTCGGTTGTCATTATCGTCTTTCCCGCGGAGGACTGCGGAAGTTCGTCCTTTGCGCGCTCGCGGCGGTATTCGTCGGTTATGTTCGGTAGCACGAGGGAGTTCATGAAGCGGTTTATAAAGGTGGATTTGCCCGAGCGCACGGGACCTACTATCCCTATGTAGATGTTCCCGCCCGTTCTTTTTGAAATATCCGAATAGATTGAATTGTTCATAATTTGCCGCACTCTCCTTTATATTGTGGGAATAACTATCATGCCCGACAGCGCGGTCTGCTCGTTTTCGACGCCGTTTTCGCGCATAAGAGCCTCGATGGTGGTGTTGTATTTTTTAGCAATGCTCCAGCAGTCGGCGGGAGTATCGCCCGTGTAGCATATTCTGAGGGCATAGTCGCTCGACCTGTCCTTCGGCTTGTCGTCGAATATCGTCACGGAGGTTATCGCCTCGACCGAGGCGGGGTCGCGGAGCTGCGCGCCGAATGCGATGTGCGCGGTCAGCCCGAGCGTACCGTCGGAGCGTATCGAAAATTCCGTGTCGGTCACGTCCGCGGTGACGTCCGCCGCCGTGTCAGCGCTTACCCCCGCCGAGGGAAGCTCCTGCCCGAAAGGCTCCTGCTTCTCCGCGAAAAACGGCTTGCCGTCCTCCGTAAGCCCCATTGCCTGAAAATGCATCTGCCCCGAAAGCAAGAGTATCCCGTCGCCGCAGCGGCAGGAAATGCTCCCCATTTCCGCGCGGCAGTCCCACACGGTGCTTATCGCGCCGTTATCGCAGGAAAGGTCGCAGCGCGCGTTGAGGTTCTCCGAAACGGAGCGAGGGCGGGTGCTTATTCTTAGCGGGACGGTCGAAAGCTCGGTTTCGCAGTTGAGGGAATATGCGTCGTCGGCTATGACCGCCTCTTCTTCTTTGTCCGCGCGGACGGAGCATTCCATGAGAAGCTCGCAGGAAATGATCCCGCTCTCCGTCTTGGGAGTAAGCTCGCAGTTCATCACGGTTATCCGCGGGACGGTCAGATATTCGTCGTTTATCCCCGCCGCGTCGAGTATCACGCTTATCGGGATATCAGCCGACATTTTCTCCATGTCGCCGCAGCCGCTGCTCTCGGGGTTATATATGCCGTAAAGCGCGTTGACGGCGACCGTTCCCTTTATTACCGCCTTGTCCGCGATAACGCGCAGGTCGGTCAGCTTGGGAACTGCGGAGCTGTCGAGGATAAAGCCTATCCCCGAGGCGCCCGTGTCTATCTCCTCGCGGACGGTGAACTGCCTTACGGCGCTTATCGTCCCTCCGCAGCAGCTTATCTTCCTCGTCCTTACCTCAAGCCCTGCGGGAAGCGGCGGAAGCTCGGTCGTGAGCGGCGCGGATATCCTTATGCGTACGCTGACCGCGCCGCGGATATCTATTCTCCTGCTGCTGACCGCGCGGCAGTTGCAGTAATCCGACGCAGGCCGCAGCGTAACTATCACGCCGTCGGACGGGAGATTTTTCCTGCCCGTGTCGATCGTCTTTGAAAACGAGCTTCGCTGGTCGGAGCAGAACACCTCGTCCGAGCCTTCGGCGAGATACAGCACCTTTATGTAGGCGGCGCCGTCTATCGTGAGCTTCCCGTCGCCCGAAACGCTGTACGAGGATATCCTCGGCGTTATGC
>CAMEPN010000173.1 GCA_945931735.1 uncultured Clostridia bacterium | reverse complement strand
CTCTCCGGTTATCTTATTCATCTTCCTTCTTGAGCTGTTCGCTCGGAGTAAGCAAAGCCTCCGGCTTATCCGCTGTGATGTCCTCAACCGAGCGCAGGGAATGCCCGTAGATGTCGCTGGTCGTTGAGACTAAAGTATGCCCCAGCCTCTTTGACACAGCCTTGAGCGGCACACCCTGCATAAGCAGCATAATGGAGCAGCGTTTTTGTGGAAAACTTCCTGTCTGTGCCGATTATATCAAACAGCTCCTCCGGCTGGACTTCAAGCGCCTCGCTTATGCCAAGCGCCGTTTCCTTGCTGACATTGTTTCCTGCCGCCATGCTCTCCAGCGTGGTCATTGAAATACCCGCCGCGTCTATCAGCTTGAAGCGCGAGATGTCGTTGCCTTTCATAAACTTACGAAAATCAATGCGGCACTTGTACTTGAACGGGAGCGGCAGGGGGTGAAACCACAGGCGCTGACACCGGAACTTGGCTTGACGGAATTACACTCGAAAAATACGGTTGAGAAATTCCCGTTGAAGCTTGTAAATCGGGTGAATAAATGCCGGAATATTCCGGTTTAGCCGATGTGATTGTTTCGTTGGCGGATAATTCGCGTTGCGGTTGCGATGACAGTTGGGGCAAAGAAAATTCTGTGTTCCACGAACTGTCTGAACCGTTATAGCCGTTTCTGTTGTACCGTTTTTTCGGGTATGGCTGATACCATCACTGCGATAAGGTTATTGAAATACTTGTTGTGCCTCATGGAAACTCCTTTCAGGTGATGTTTACTGCTTTTTGTCTTTGCGGTTAAAAATCACGCGAGTTATAACTTCCGCCCCAAATCCGACCCATGCTGCAATAAAGCACCCGACAGGGATCGGGGAAGAGGCGTTAAGTGCATATAATAAAATTATTGTTGCAGCCATTAACATTGCTCCTTTCTGAAAAATGGGTATAGAAATGCACCCCCATTGCTGGGAGTGCAAAACTTTTTTATTATTTAGAGCAATTCCACGCTTGCGATGTCATCTTCAGCGAATAACACTTCCCGCCCATCGTCACATTTGAAACAGATACCGTCAACATCATCTCCGTCTTTATCTGTTGCAACACACGGCTGATATCCCTCGCCAATATAGACATCACCATCAATATCAACCACTTTTGCCCTAACACCATTGATTTTATCAATATTACGGTTTAACATATAAACACCTCCTATAAGTCTAATACAGGGAAAATATGAATTCCGTTTTGAGTATACTTAATTTGCATACGCTTAGTTTTGACGTATTTGTTCTTTTTTTATCGAAAGTGATTCCTATGTAGTTTCTTGAAGATACAAATTCATCCGGAAAAGGATTGTTTTTTTGGAAAGAAAACTTTCCAGTGCCGGCATACTTTGCAACCATATATTCAGGATTGATATTCGCATAAAATCTGCTTGGAATGTGCATTTTAGGGGTTGATGTATTCGGGGCGTTTTGTTGTAAAAGCGACCTGAATTGTTTGATTTCCTGAGCCGCATTGTGTTTCCATTGCTTACTTACTATATGGTTTATCTGTCTTTTGGTGTCAATATTAACTGGAATGGAACCTTTTTTCAACTGTTCAAGGAAGGATTTCTCTCTTGGGTCTATTATACCACTTGTATCAATATTTTTCAAGCGATTTCGGAAGTTTTTGATTACATTTTGAACCTTTGTAACAGACCCTGTTTTAGAAGCTAATCTTTTGCTATATCCCGCCACGAACGTCCGCTCATACTTGGTATAAGTCCCCGCAGCGTTGCAGAAATCCTCATAGATGTCTTTCTGCCGACGAAGCTTAATGCTCGCATCGGTGAATGTGTCCTCGTCCCCCGCCGCGTCGGCAACGATACAGCGGTCTTTCTGCTTACGCATGGCGCGCTCCATCTTCCGCATCTGCTGCTGCGCTTCGTAGGCGGTGTACGTCTTGCCCTCGTAGGTGAACGGCGGCGGGTCAATGTTTGCAAGCTCCTCTGCGGTGTAGGCGGGTTCGGATACTCCTAGCATATTATTATAGATTTTCGTTGGAATGTATTGCTTGAACCGCGCGAGTTATATCTTCTTGATGTCCTCAAAAATTTATAATCAACCTGTTTTCATTTCCCTTAAAATGTGTTAGAGTAATTTCTTAAATTATGGGGAAATTGACTATCAAATGTTTCTTTATATGCCGAACGCCCCTGTGAAAGGGGCGTTTAAGTTTTATGTTTTTTCCAAAGCCTCTGCGGGTTTTGAAGCGAACCTTAACATAAAGAACATTCTCGCGGCGGCGAAAACGATCCCGACTGCCGCGCCAATATTTATCGCCGTTGAGTAATATTCATCGCTTACAAAAAGCATGACGGAGGACGCAAGATTAACGGCTAAATGGATAAGAATGCACAGCCTCAAATCGCCGAATTTATAGCGGACAAATATAAGCGCTGCGCCGAACAGCAGTAAGAAGCATTTGAAATTTTCCGAGTGCAGCAGCAGGAACGATAATGTGATAGCCGCGGCGGAAAACCAGACAGGGAAGCGCTTTTCAAAGGTTTTAACCATAAGCCCTCTGAACACAAGCTCCTCCATAAACGGCTCTATCAGATTGGTAAGCAGCGTAATGATAAGGTAAACGCCGACCATTTCCTGACCGGATCTTGTTTCCGTTATTCCCGCGATCTGCAACGAAAGCGAATTAAGAAATTTGAAAACGAAAAATGCGCCCAACCCGAATATTACAGCCATGATATAAACCTTTCCGTTCTGTTTAACGGGGGAAATATCCTTGAAGCTGAATCGGTGTATTTTCATTTCGCCTATCGCAACGATAAGACAGACAACATAGGACAACAATATTATTATATCCGCGCTCTCGTCGGAGATACTTTCGGGAAGCGCCGAAATGACCATCATTTCTTCGGCAATAGCAACGAGCACGCCCAATATAATTACGACCAATTGCACCGCCCAAAATACAATGAATGGTACCATTGCAGCAAAGAAATCGCCTATTTTTCTCAATACCTTCATTAAGTTCCTCCTCCGTTTTTTGTATTGTGGTTATTTCTTTCTGTTACTTGGTCAAAGCTTTTCGGCAAATCTTTCCGCTGCATCTGCGGCAGCTTCATATTCAAAATCCTCCGCTGCCGAGAGTATCTTGTCAAGCATTGGACGGAGCGGCTCTCCGTTCAGCGAGCAGCCGTACAGCTCGCCGCACAGCTTTTCCGCCTCGTCTGCGTCGAACGCAAGACAGGCTTTCTTTATCGCGCCGAGCTGTTCCTTTAGCTTATCCGCCGCTATCTCGGTCAGCTGCTCGTTATCGGCGGCTTCCTCCTTCGGAGCGGCTTCGCCGAGGTATTCCTTACCCAGCTCCGCGACCTTTTTGTAAAGCTCAAGCAGCTCGCCGTTCTTTTCTTCGATAACGGCGTAATTTCCTGCCTTGCCCGAAAGCTCAAGCTCCTTTGCAAGCTCGGAAAGCTGCTTCGAGCCGATAGTGAGCGAGGAGCTTTTAAGAGCGTGGACTTCTATCACATAATTCTTCCAGTTCTTCTCGCTGAACAGCTTCTCAATGCGCTGCGAAAGCTCGGGAGCCTTGCGGACGTACAGCGCGAGTATCTCGTTGTAAGCCTCGGCGTCGCCGCCGGTGTATTTTGCTCCCTCCTCGGGACTGAACAGGGGATCGTTCTCCTTTTCGTCGGAACTCTGCGCAGGCGCTTCGGGTTTTTTCTCCGTTAGCATGACCTCTTGGCAAAGGTCCGCGGAGATATGACCGAAAAGGCACTTTTCTATATCCACGCCCGTGAACGGCTTTGAAAGGTAATCGTCAAAGCCCGCGTCAAGGTAGGTCTGTCGTGCGCCGTGGATAGCGTTTGCCGTGAGCGCGATAAAGCAGGTAGACGGCGCGATGTTTTCTTCCTTGATCTTCTTCAGCGTTTCGATGCCGTCCATTTCGGGCATCATGTGGTCGAGGAATACAATGTCATAGCTGTTGCTTTTAAGCAGCTCGATACACTTCGCGCCGCTCGGAGCGGTGTCAAGCTTGACCTGCGTGCGCTTGAGCAGGCTCTTTGCAACGAGCAGGTTTGTCTGGTTGTCGTCTACGACAAGCACCCTCGCTTTGGGAGCGATACGGACGACTGCGTCGGAGGAACGCTCTGCCGCCACAGCTTTGAACCTGTGTTCAAAATCCCCGATAGGCTCAGCCTTAACTATACGCTGCTCTATCTCAAAGGAGAAGGTCGAGCCGGAGCCGTAAACGCTCGAAACCTTAAGCTCGCTGCCCATCATATCGAGCAGGCAGCGTACGATTGACATACCAAGTCCCGTGCCCTCTATGCTGCGGTTCTTTTCCTGGTCAAGGCGCTGGAATGAAGCGAAAAGCTTATCCATATCCTCTTCCTTGATGCCTATACCCGTATCCGTTACGCTGACCGCCAGCCGAACGACCTCGTTTTCTGTCCGCACAACGTTCATTTTCAGCCGTACGGAGCCTTCGGGGGTGTATTTTACCGCGTTGGTGAGTATGTTGGTGAGCACCTGTCTTATTCTCACGTCGTCGCCGTAAAGCACCGACGGGATATTCTCGTCGATCTCGTAGATAAACTTCAGATTTTTCTTTTCCGCCCTTATTCGGGTCATATTCACGATATCGTTAATAAGCGAGCTTACGTCGTATGAAACGGGAACGATCTCCATTTTGCCCGATTCGATCTTCGAGAAATCAAGAATATCGTTGATGATGGAAAGGAGCGTTCTGCCCGCGCTTTGGATATTCGCGGCGTATTCCACTATGTTTTCCTCGCTCGATTCGCGCATTATCATTTCGTTCATGCCGAGGACAGCGTTGATGGGCGTTCTTATTTCATGGCTCATGTTAGCGAGGAAATCATTTT
>CAMEPN010000172.1 GCA_945931735.1 uncultured Clostridia bacterium | reverse complement strand
CCTTGATCTCGGGGCAGCTCTCCATTACCTGCGCCATGTATTCCTCGTCGCCGCTCATGTCGTCATAGCCGCCCTCGCCGTTATCCTTATAGAAGTCGGACGCGGTGAGCAGCCTGAACTTAAGCCCGAGAAGATCGTCGTAGCTGAACGAAAGGTCGCCCGTGTCTATGTCGAACGTTTCGCCCGCGAGCACCTTTTCCATCATGCCGGAAAGCTCGCTCTGGTCGCGAAGCCCGAGCGCGTAGAGCGTGATGTCGGACAGCTCGTTATGTTGGTTTACAAGGACAACTACCTCGTCCCAGCTCTCGGGCAGACGTCCCGCAAGCACCTCGTACTGGCTGTCGGTAATGTCGTTGTCAAGCAGCTCCTCCCAGACGTCCGCGCTGGTCATTGAGCTGTCGCCGAACATACTTGAATATGTCCCCGACATCTGCGTCATTGTGTTCGCCATGCTCTCGCCCATCATCGCTTCCATTACCGTCGAGGGGTTGACGCGAATAACGTTGTCGTTGACGTCTGTGCCGTAAATATAAAGGTTCGGGGAGTAGCTGTACTTTATCTCGCTTATGCTGTCAAGTATGCCGTCGGGGTCGCTCTCGAGGTATTCCTTGAACTCCGCGAGGTTGTTTGTCTGCATTTCGGACAGCATGGTTTTCACCATCTCGGTCGCGATGGAGTTGGTGTAAACTCTGTCGGGGTCGCGGTCTTCGCGGCTCTCCTCCCTTATTCCCATCATAGAGGTCATAAGGCTGGAATAATCCACCGTTTCCTGCTGAATGGTTATCGGGTAGGAAGCGAGCGTGGAGCGCTCTACCGTGTCTATGTAGGTCTGAACGCCGTTAGAAAGCGAAAGAATAAGCGCAATGCCGATTATGCCGATGCTCCCCGCGAACGAGGTGAGGAACGTCCTCCCCTTTTTCGTAAGCAGGTTGTTCCGCGACAGCGCGAGCGCGGTAAGGAACGACATCGAGGTGCGCTTCTTCTTGCCCTTGTTGACCGTCTTTTTCTTCTTTTCGGGGGCATTCTCTTCGGCGGGAGCTTCTTCCTCGAACGGGTCGCTGTCGGAGGTTATCTGCCCGTCGACAAGCCTTACTATTCGTGTGGAATACTGCTGTGCGAGGTCGGGGTTGTGAGTTACCATGATGACAAGGCGGTCTTTCGCGATCTCCTTTATCAGCTCCATAATCTGCACCGACGTTTCGCTGTCAAGCGCGCCGGTCGGTTCGTCCGCGAGCAGGATATCCGGGTCGTTCACGAGCGCGCGGGCAATGGCTACGCGCTGCATCTGACCGCCCGACATCTGATTTGGCTTCTTGTGTATCTGGTCGCCCAGTCCCACCTTTTCGAGAGCCGCCTTTGCGCGCTCGCGGCGCTCCGCCTTCGATACGCCCGAAAGCGTCAGCGCAAGCTCAACATTGGAAAGCACTGTCTGGTGCGGAATGAGGTTGTAGCTCTGGAAAATGAACCCGACGGAGTGGTTGCGGTAGGTGTCCCAGTCGCGGTCTTTAAATTTCTTCGTGGACTTCCCGTTGATGATGAGGTCGCCCGAGGTGAAGCGGTCAAGCCCGCCGATGATGTTGAGCAGCGTAGTCTTGCCGCAGCCCGAATGCCCCAGCACAGAAACCAGCTCGCTCTCGCGGAAGCGTATGGACACCCCGCGCAGCGCGTGCACCGTCTCCCCGCCCGCGGAATAATCCTTGGTTATGTTTTTTATTTCAAGCATGGGTCAAAGCTCCTTTCAGTTGTCCGAATGCTTTTGTTGTTCGTTTTTAAGCCCCGCGACGTAGTCCGCGAGCGCCTGCGTGAATTTGGAATGAAGCTTCACCATAGTCGAAAGCTCCTCGTCCGAAAACGGAGCAATTACGGCGTTTAACGCAAGAAAGCATTTTTCAATGTTCCGTTTCAGAAGCAGCGAACCTTTTTCCGTTATGAATATCCGTATGCTCCTGCGGTCGGCGTCGTCCGTCCTCCGCTCAAGTATTCCGCGCTCCGAAAGGCTCCGCAGCGTGCGCGACACCGCGGGCACGGAAATATTAAGCTCCGCCGCCGCCTCGTTGACCGTTAAGGCAGAGCCGTTGTCGGCGTGTATCTGAGCGCAGTGCATAAGCGACATCTCCGACGGGCTGATGTCCTCAAAAAAGCCCGCCATGTTGATACTTCCGAAGCGCTGAATGCTTTTTATAAGCTGCGCGCACTGCTCCGGGCTGAGCCGCATTCCGATGATCTGCGGATTTTTCTGAAGCTCGTCAAGCAGACAATCCATATCCTCACCCGCCTTTCGTTAACAATGTTATTTAACACGTGAATATTTTAACACCGTTAAGTTATTCTGTCAATATTGCACGGATAATTTCGGCGCATTGCATAAAAATACTCAACCTTTCAAAGAATAATAGGTATCACATCTGAAAAAGCGGTGAAAACAAGATGAAAAAAACATGGGGCGCATATTTTGCCGCAATAACAATAATTGCGGTGATAGCTGCCGCGGGGATATGGGCGGCTGCCGCGGAGGTTATTCCCCGTTCGGCGGGATTGCTCGTTTTTTCCGCGGGAGCAGCCTCCGCGGCATGGTGGACGGCGTATTACCGCGCGCTGGAATACCGCCGCGACGGGGATATACTGACGGTAAAGAGCGGGGTGTTTTTTTGGCGCAGCCGCCGTGTTTCCGTCGGGGATATACTGTGGACTTCCCGCGCCGCCGTGCGGTTTTTCGGGAACGCGGCGCTGTTCACAACGCTCCGTACCGCGGGCGGGAGCATTTTGATATTCGGGGAGTTTTCAACAGAACGTTGACGGTCGGGCGGAGCTTTTTAACCGTTTCAACAGAGTTTTCAACAGAGAGGAAAAAAATATCCCCGATTTTCCCCGAAAAAACCCGCCGCAATGCGGAAAAAAGAAAATTACCCGCCGTTTATGACCTCGGCGGGCAATATTACGCAATGGCAACGCCGAGCAGATACCGGCTCGGCGACGGAGCAGCTCCGCCCCGATTTATAAGCCCTCGTCCCCTTCGCGCGGCTTTACCGCCTGCGGGAGAAAATCGTATAACTCGTTGTAATTGAAATACTCCTGCTCGTCCTCTACCGCGGCGGGAATAAGCCCCGTGCAGTCGTCCGCCGAGCTTGCGTGCATAAGCTCGCTGTCCTCCGTTTCCGTCGGATACGGATACATAACATCACCCCCACACGATTAATATTGACCCCGAGCGCCCCGATATCCGCGGAAAATAACCCCGCCGCACCTTGACAAACAAAACATTATGATGTATAATATAGTGTGAATATTTGTATTATACGGATAAGTTAAGAATTGTGATAAATTTCGACCTTACCGCCAAATAGAAAGGGAAAATGTATCCTATGGGTATTATGAAAAAAATCTTCGGCACCTACTCCAGCCGCGAGCTTAAGCGTATCGAACCGATAAAGCAGGCTGTCCTCGACCTCGACGAAAAATACAAGGCGATGACCGACGCCGAGCTTAAGGCTCAGACAGGCATACTCAAGGAAAGACTCGCCAACGGCGAAACGCTTGACGATATCCTGCCCGAGGCGTTCGCGACCTGCCGAGAGGCTTCCTCGAGAGTTATCGGAATAAAGCACTACCCCGTGCAGATAATCGGCGGCATCGTGCTTCATCAGGGACGTATCGCCGAGATGAGAACAGGCGAGGGCAAAACCTTCGTAGCGACCCTCCCCGCATACCTCAACGCCCTCACAGGCAAGGGCGTCCATATCGTAACGGTAAACGACTACCTCGCAAAGCGCGACAGCGAATGGATGTCAAAAGTCCACCGCTTCCTCGGTCTGTCCGTCGGACTTATCACCCACGACCTCGACAACGACCAGCGCCGCGCGGCATATAACTGCGACATAACCTACGCGACCAACAACGAGCTGGGCTTCGACTACCTGCGCGATAATATGTGCATTTATAAAAAGGACAAGGTCCAGCGTTCGCCCAACTTTGCCATCGTCGACGAGGTGGACTCTATCCTCATAGACGAGGCGAGAACGCCCCTTATCATCTCGGGCAGAGGCGACAAGTCGACCGACCTCTACGAAAAGGCGGACAAGTTCGCCAAGACGCTCACCATGAACAAGGTAGTCGAGCTTGACTCCAAGGAGGACTACGAGGACGTCCTCGAGGGCGACTATATCATCGACGAAAAGGCAAAGACCTGCAACCTGCTCCCGAGCGGCGTCGCAAAGGCAGAGGCGTATTTCCATGTGAATAACCTCATGGACCCCGAAAACGTCACCCTGCTCCACCATATAAATCAGGCTATCCGCGCGAACGGACTTATGCACCTCGACGTGGATTATGTAATAAAGGACGGAGAGATCGTCATTGTCGACGAGTTCACCGGCCGCCTTATGTTCGGCAGACGCTACAACGACGGCCTGCATCAGGCGATAGAGGCAAAGGAGGGCGTTAAGGTAAACCGCGAGAGCAAGACCCTCGCCACCATTACGTTCCAGAACTTCTTCCGCCTTTACACCAAGCTCTCCGGCATGACCGGTACCGCGATGACCGAGGAGGAGGAGTTCCGCCAGATCTACTCCCTCGACGTTATCGAAATACCCACCAACAAGCCCGTTATCCGTATAGATAACCACGACCAGGTGTACAAGAACGAGCGCGGAAAGTTCAAGGCTGTCTGCGACCAGGTCGAGGAATGTTATAAAAAGGGTCAGCCCGTTCTCGTCGGCACAGTCACCATTGAAAAGTCCGAGCAGCTCTCCAAGCTCCTCAAGGCACGCGGGATAAAGCATCAGGTGCTCAACGCGAAGAACCACGAGCGCGAGGCGGATATCGTCGCGCAGGCAGGCAAAAAGGGCGCAGTTACTATCGCCACCAACATGGCGGGACGCGGCACCGATATCAAGCTCGGCGGTAACGCGGAATACCTCGCTATCGCGGAGATGAAGAAACTGGAATATTCCGATGAATTGATACAG
>CAMEPN010000171.1 GCA_945931735.1 uncultured Clostridia bacterium | reverse complement strand
GCGGAGCTTTACAGGGCATACGCCGAAGCGGCAGAACGCGGAATGACAGAGGGCTTCACTCCCGTATTCATAGCCCCCGACCGCCGTATGTGGAACAACTTCATGGCAAACACCGAAGCGGCTGACGAGCGTGAGGAATACGGCTTCTCCCCCGAAAAGGTCAAGCGCTTCCGCGAGGAGCTGCTCTCCCGCCCGCTCCCCGACGGGGAGAAAATCCTAGCCGAGCTTATCGACGAGCGCAAGGAGGAGGCGGAGGAAAACGGCGGCGACTGGGACGACGTAGTCGGATATATCGCAAACGGCGACCCGCTGCGCTTCCTGCTGAGCCTCTGGAGCGAGGACGAAACCGGCACACGCCCCGTCATTCTCGCCGAAATACCCACGAGAAAGCCGTGGGAAATATTCGCCTATGTTCCGTTCGGAGCATGGGGAAACTGCCCCGATACGCAGGCAATGACCGCGATAGCGAAGTACTGGTACATGAGCCACGGCGCAGTGCCCGCCGTCATCGCGCACGACGAGCTTAATTTCATGGTAGATAAGCCCGTTTCACGCGGAAAAGCGCTCCCGCTCGCGGTCGAGATGTACGGTATGTGTCCAGAAATAATATCGGAAAACGGCGTCATTAGAAGCATCGGAGAGCTTGCCGACGGGCTAAGAAACTCAACGGTATGGTATTTCCATTGGGAATAATTACTCCAGAAAAATAGTAAAAGCCTCCTGCGGTGTAACGCCACAGGAGGCTCTTTTTTAGGTTCGGAGCATTTTTTACAGCATTGCCGCCGCAGCGCGCATTTCCCTTGCCGCAGCGGTTATGTCGGGCTGCGCCGCGACCGCGGAAACGACCGCCGCGCCGTTTATCCCAAGCCCTTTAAGGGTCAGTATGTTCTCCCTGTTGACCCCGCCGATAACCACGAACGGAATGGTGACCGCCGCGCGTATCTGCTTTATTATTTCGGGGGTAACGGGGCGGGTGTCGGTTTTGGTCGAGGTGGCAAACACCGCCCCCACGCCGAGATAGTCCGCGCCGTCCGCCTGCGCCTGCGCGGCTTCCTCGGGGTGCGCGGCGGAAACGCCTATGACCGCCCTTTCGCCGAGAATGCGCCTTGCTTCGCGGCAGGGAAGGTCCTTCTGACCGAGATGAACTCCGTCCGCGCCCGCCGCAAGGCAGATATCAACGCGGTCGTTAATTATCAGCGGGACATTGTTCGGGCGGGTTATTTTCAGCACCCGCAGCGCCAGCTCGTAAAACTCCCGCGAGGTGCAGTCCTTTTCGCGCAGCTGAATAACGCCCGCTCCGCCCGCAATGGCGCGCTCGACGCTCTCCTCTATCGTCGCGCAGGACATAAGCTGCCTGTCCGTACAGAAATAAAGCGTGTAATCAATGCCGTTTTTGTCGATAAATTCAGTGCTCATCAGCCCTCAGCCTTTCGCAGAATATTTTCGGGGTCATTCCCGCCGCGTCGAATATACCCGACCTGAACGCGCCCATTCCCGCGCTGTCCTCGGACAGCTCGCCGCATATGCTCATGAACGCCGTTCCCGCCGCCGCGCCGTAAAGCGGCTCGGTGACAGCGGAAAACGCCGCGCACAGCGCAGTAGTCATACAGCCCGCGCCGGTCACTCTTTTCAGTTTTTCCGATCCGTTATGCAGGATAACGGTGCGGCTCCCGTCGGATATCACGTCGTTTTTTCCCGTTACCGCGCAGACCGCGCCGAGCTTTCGTGCGGCGGTCACTGCGGCAGCGGCGGCGTTTTCCGCGCCGAAGCAATCCACGCCGTGCGGGTGTATCGCTTCATTCCCCGCGAGGGCGGAAATTTCGGCGATATTCCCCCGAATGACCGAAATATTGACCTCCGACAGCAGCTTTTCCGCCGCCGAATGTCGGAATTTCGTTAATCCAACGCCGACAGGGTCGAGCACGACGGGAATGCCCTTTTCGTTCGCGGAAGCCCCTGCGCGGAGCATGGCGCAAAGGCGGCTTTCGGACAGCGTTCCCATGTTCAATACGAGCGCGTCAGCCGCGGCGGACACCTCGGCAGCCTCCGCAGGGTCGTCCGCCATTATAGGCGAAGCTCCCGCCGCGAGCAGCATATTCGCGGTATCGCCCGCGGTCACATAATTGGTTATGCAGTGGACAAGCGGACAGCGCCGCCGCATTTCCTCAAGAATATTTCCTGCCTGTTCCGAAAAGCTCATGTGTTTTTCTTCCTTATTAAGGGTCAGCTTGCGTTGTCAGCCGCCTTTTCCGTTTTTGCGGCGTCGTTCCCGACAAATGTATCAAGCACCTTGACGCGCTTCATAGCCGTGACGAGCACAGCCGCGATCACCGTTCCGCCGCAGCTTGATACAAAGAACGGGAAAACATAGGTGAACAGCGCCGCTTCCTTGCCCATGAGAAGCGCAGCGATAGGAAACGACAGCATACCGCCTATCACAGACGTTCCGAAAAGCTCGCCCGCATAAGCCATAGGCAGGCGCAGGTACTTCATAAATCCGCCCTTGCAAATCCTCTTGCCGACCCAGTGGTACATAACTCCGCACAAGAACGCGCCGCACATACTCCCCGGGAAAGCAAGCGGCGTGCCAAGCCCGAAGATGTTTCTGATAAGGCTCGCGCAGAACGCCATTCCGAGGGAATACCACGGCCCGAGGTAAACTCCGGCGATAATGTTGACAAGGTGCTGCATGGGGCTGCATTTCGACGCGCCGATAGGAATGCTGAACATTGACCCGACAACGGCGACGGCGACCAGCACGGCGGCTATCGCAAGCTTTCTTACATCCGTTTTCTTCATAATGATACCTCTTCTTTCTGTCCCCGCGCAGGGTCATTTTTCGGCGGCACGGGGCAATCACATATGGTGCTCCCATATGTGTCGGTCGATACTCAAAAGTATCCTCTCACCGCGAAACACGCGTTCCCTCGCTGAAAAATGACCTCGGACGGCGCTCCCCGCCGAAGCTGTATCATTAAACCGCATTATGCGGAAATGACCTTAATTTGTCCTTATTTCTCGGAGCAGAACTTGACTTCCTTGCCCTCGAGTATCATGTTGGTAGTCCTTACCGCGCACATTTTTCCGCACATCGAGCAGGTGTGGCGGTCTGCGGGGGGAGTGCTCTCGAAATAATCGCGCGCCTTTTCGGGGTCGAGCGCGACCTTGAACATTTCCTCCCAGTCCATCTTGTGGCGCGCTTCCGCCATTGCGTTGTCGCGGTCGGTCGCATGGGGAACTCCCTTTGCGATATCCGCCGCGTGCGCCGCGATACGGCTCGCGATAATACCCTCCTTGACATCGTTGAGGTCGGGCAGCCTGAGGTGCTCCGCAGGGGTGACATAGCACAGGAAATCCGCGCCGCTTGCCGCCGCGATAGCCCCGCCGATAGCGGAGGTGATATGGTCGTAGCCGGGCGCGATGTCGGTAACGAGCGGGCCGAGAACATAAAACGGCGCGCCGTGGCAGATGCGCTTCTGAAGCTGCATATTCGCGGCAATTTCGTTCATTGCCATATGCCCGGGGCCTTCAACCATTACCTGAACGTCCTTTGCCCATGCCCGCTCGGTCAGCGCGCCAAGCTCGATAAGCTCGGATATCTGACCCGCGTCGGTGCTGTCGTCGATACAGCCGGGGCGGAGCGCGTCGCCGAGGGAGATTGTCACGTCATATTCGCGAAGAATGTCCAGAACCTCGTCGTAATGCTCGTAGAACGGGTTTTCGTTTCCCGTCATCATCATCCACGCAAACAGCAGCGAGCCTCCGCGCGACACAATATTCATCTTTCTCGGGTCGCGGCGGAACGCCTCAACGGCGCGGCGGTTTATTCCCGCATGGATAGTCATGAAGTCAACGCCCTCCTCCGCGTGCGCGCGAACAACGCGAAGAAAGTCCTCTGCGGTTATCTCAAGCAGATCCTTTTCGAGGTAGCCGATAGCGTCGTACATCGGAACGGTGCCTATCATCGCGGGCGACTTTGCGACAAGCTCGCGGCGGAATGTGTTGGTCTTTCCGTAGTTGGAGAGATCCATTATCGCTTCCGCGCCGAATTTTATCGCCATGTCGACCTTCTGCATTTCAACGTCATAGTTCTTGCAGTCGCCCGAGATACCGAGGTTTACGTTTATCTTGGTGCGAAGCCCCGAGCCTATTCCCTCTGCGGAAAGCGAGGTGTGGCGAACGTTCGCGGGGATAGCGACAACGCCCTTTGCGACCAGCTCGCGGAGCTTTTCCGGCTCCATGTATTCCTTTTCCGCGACGGTTTTCATTTCGGGGGTTATTATACCCTTTTTCGCCGCCTCCATCTGTGTTGCGTATTCTCTCATGATGTCATATCCCTTTCATATTATAGTATTCGTAAAAGTGATTTGTCGGACCGTGCCCATGACCGACGGACAATTTGTCGGCATTGGCGATCGCGCCCGTTATATACTTCTTCGCACATTCCACCGCCGACGGGATATCCTTTCCGTTGGCAAGAAAGGCGGCGATGGCAGAAGACAGCGTGCAGCCCGTGCCGTGGGTGTTTTCCGTGTTTATGCGCTCGCTCGTAAAGCGGGTCGAGCCGTTTTCGGTGTAAAGGATATCCACCGCGTCGCCGTCGGAATGCCCGCCCTTGATGAGCAGGCTTTTCGCGCCGCAGGACAGTATCTCCCGCGCGGCGGCGTCAAAATCCCCGATACCGTTCACGGGAAGCCCCGAAAGCTGCGCCGCCTCGGGCATATTCGGCGTAACCACGTCCGCGAGAGGGAAAATGTATTCCTTCAGCGCGGCGGCAGTCCCCGTTCCGCTCAGCGAGTCGCCGCTCGTCGCGACCATAACCGGGTCGCACACGATAAACGGCGGCTTGTATTCCTCTAGCTTTTCGGCTACTGTTCGGATAATTTCCACGCTCGGGAGCATTCCGAGCTTCACCGCCGCGACGTCGATATCGCGGAACACCGCGTCGAGTTGATCCGCGACTATTTTC
>CAMEPN010000170.1 GCA_945931735.1 uncultured Clostridia bacterium | reverse complement strand
CCCGAGGCGGACACGCTTTTCGTTTACCGCTTCATAAGCGGAAGCTCCTATCCTTTCCTGCTGACCTTTGTCCCGCCCGTAATTACGGAAAACGAAGCGTGGGTGCAGACCTCAATGCGGCAGATCGACAATATGTCCGCGCTTTTCCCCGCGCTCATGCTGCTGTTTTACGCGCCGATACCTGTCGCGACGCAGTTCGGCTTCCGGTGCGGCTACGAGGATAAGCTCAGCAAGGACAAGATAATGTATAAATGATGGCGGGATCGCCCGCCGTCCCTTTATCAAGGCGGCTTTCAAAAAATGATCAATGGGGCATTTCAGCCCCATTTTTTATAAATCGTCAGCGTCCTGCACAGGGTCGTCAAACGTATTTACCGGAACGCCCGTGTACATTCCCTGCGGGTCGGTCACGGTGTTCTGCATGAGCGCAAAGATATCAAGCGGAAGTATATCATCTGCGTCTTGCTTTGGGGGGCGCTTTTTCTTTTCGTTCTCCTTCATAAACTTCACCTCAAAAATAAAAATCGGGCGGATACGACACTATCCGCCCTTTTATTATGCGACTATCCGTTTTATTTATGCCGCCTCGGCCGCGCCCTTTACGGGAGTATATTCCTCCCCGCTTGTCGCGCGCTTGAGAGCCGCGAGCAGCTCGGGAGTTCTCCATTCATATGTATAGCGGTTGACCTGTCCGCCGTTGTCCCAAAGGAAAGTTGCAATGCCGTAATCGCTGCACATCTTTACCAGATTTTCACAGAAATATACAACGCTGTCAAGGTCGCTGCCGCTGGCAGCATATTCTCCGATGATGACCGGAATGCCCTTATCGGTGAAATTCGTTTTCATCATGCCGATAAGGCGCTCCATTTCCCGCTCCTCGGCGGGCGTACCCCATTCGTTCTGTATATTCGTAGTGCAGAACTGCCACGGGGTGTAATAATGCACGGAAACAATGCTTCTGCCTGCGGGGTCGTCCGGCATTACAAATCTGCTGTCGCAGGTTTTGGCAATATCCGTCCAGTAGCCCGCGATAAGCAGGTGCCGTTTTGGATTATTTCCGCCGCTGTTTCTGATAAGGTCAACAAACTCTAGATTTAACTTATTCAGCGTTTCATACGCCTTGCTTTCGGAAAGGCTGTCAAACCCGACCTCGTTCATGCTCTCGAAAATAAGCCGCTCGCTGTAATTTTGGAAACGCTCCGCGATCTGCGTCCACAGCGTCTTATAACGGGCGAGCGTGTTCTCGTAATCCGTCGCGGCGTTGCAAATCCACGCGCCGAACTGCGGGTCGCCGCCTCCGTCATGGTGTATGTTTATTATTACATACATACCGCAGTCGTATGCAAAATCGACCACCTGCTGAACACGGTTGAGCCATGCCTCGTTGATATTACCCGCTTCGTCGATATGGTCGCGCCATGTAACGGGTATCCTTACTGCGTTTACGCCGTCGTCGGCGAGCGCCATGAACAGCTCGCGCGTCGCATAGGGATTGCCCCACAGCGTTTCCTCGACCTCCTCGCCCTCCGCAGCGTGCTCGTTTATGACGCCGTCGCCGTCGCGGTCAGCCTGACATACGTCAAGGGTATTGCCGAGGTTCCAACCGATGCGGATCGTGTCGACAAGCTGCTGCGAGGTCATTTCTATCATCGCCGCGGGCTTATCACCAAGCAGGTCGGTGCCGAAAGCGGAGCTGTCGGAGTCGGAAGAGCCGCCCGCGCCGGAGCAGCCTGTCAGCGCCATGACCGCCGCAAGCAGAATTGCGCCGAATTTTGTCTTTTTCATAAAGCAGATCCTCTCAGAATTATCGTAACAGTTAATGCCGTTTTGTTTTTTTGCATACATATATAATAGCAATTAATGATTTTTTATTATATCACATTTGTTCGGTTTTATCAATATTGTTCGGTCATACTCGAGAAAAATTCGGTAATTCGGCATAGTCGGTTTTTTAACAAAACTCCACCGTATTTTCCACCTTATCAACATGGTTTTCAACAGCGAAATAGGGCATAAACACTCACTTTTGACCCGTTTTCCGCTTTTTCGGTTGAAAACTATTTTCAACCGCCCTTTATTTCAACGTTTTTAACCCCATTATCAACAGTTTTTACAGTTGAAAATGTGGAAAATATTCCGAAAAAATTCACAAAAATATTTTATTTTTCAGAAAAATTATGTTTATTTTTGCTCTTGCAAAAAAAATGAACGAACGTAAGATAACACAAAACGGGCTGCTTTTCAACAACCCGTCAATTTATTGCGAAGATCACTCGCACGCCGCAGATTTCATTATCTGCGCTATCTTATCCATGCGCGTTTTTGAGAGGACAGTCCCGCTGTCATACTTCTCGAGGAAATGCATAAGCTCGCCGCTGCTGGAGCAGACATAGTCGTTTTCGCGCAGGTTGAGCCGCAGCTTGGCGTTCGGGGAGGAGAAATACAGAACGGTGTCTATCCAGACGTCCTCGCCCGCGCTGTTAAGTATGCTCTTTACGATATCGCGCTGGCGGCGCATCTGCTTTATGGGGTTATCCATCTCCTGCTGAGATGTCTTTCCGTCGCGGTAATATTTCCGCTGTATCCATTTTTCCGATTTCCAGCTTCCCGAAATACTGCCCGAGTGGTTCTTTACCTCGATGATAAGCACTCCCTTGTGCATTATCAGCATCATATCAAGCTCGGAGCGACCGCGTTTGTAGCGCACGGGGAGATTGAGGATAACAATATTGTTCCCGCCGAGCTTTTTTACCGTGCGGTAAAGCTGCTTCTCGCCGCGCACGCCGCTGTTAAGCACGCCGTACCGCCGCGCCAGAAACATATAACCCACATTGCACAGAAGTATCAGCCCGATAACCACCGCCGCCGAAATAGGCTGAATATAAAGCTTCAGCCATACGAACGCGATAAGCAGCAGGACAGGCATCATTCCCAGCACTACCTGAAGCACGAACAAAACGATGACCTTTTTGTTGTTCTTGTTCCTCCCCCGAATGACCTTGTTCATTGCCGGACCCTCCGAAAATCAAACCGTCACACGTTAAATCTGAACAGCGTCACATCGCCGTCCTGCATAACATAATCCTTGCCCTCAAGACGAACAAGACCCTTTTCCTTTGCCGCCGCCATGCTCCCGCACTTCATAAGGTCGTCAAAAGCGACGATCTCCGCGCGGATAAAGCCCTTTTCAAAGTCGGTGTGTATCTTTCCGGCAGCCTGCGGCGCCTTTGTGCCTTTTGTAATAGTCCACGCGCGGACTTCCTGCGGCCCTGCGGTAAGGTAGGAGATAAGCCCGAGCAGGCGGTAGCCCGTCTTGATTATACGCGCAAGTCCCGAGGACTCGAGGTGCATATCCGAAAGGAATACCTCCTTGTCCTCGTCGGACATATCGGATATCTCCGCCTCTATCTGCGCGCAGATAGGAAGCACCTCCGCGTGCTCCTCCTCGGCGATCGCGCAGACCGCCTTGTATTCCTCGTTAAGGTTGATGTCCCCCGTGAAGTCCTTTTCGGACAGGTTCGCCGCGTAGATAACGGGCTTGTTGGACAGCAGGGGTGTGTCCTTAAGCATAGCGCGCTCGTCGTCGGTGTAGTCGTAGCTGCGCGCGGATTTTCCGTTTTCAAGGTGCGCCTTCAGCGCCTCGAAGAAATCTACCTCTTTCTGGAGCGATTTGTCGCCCTTTACCGCCTTTTTCGCGCGGTCAATGCGGCGCTCGAGTATCTCGAGGTCGGAGAAGATAAGCTCAAGATTTATCGTTTCGATATCACGCGCCGCGCCGATGCTGCCGTCTACGTGGATTATGTTGTCGTCCTTGAAGCAGCGGACAACGTGTACTATCGCGTCCACCTCGCGGATATTCGACAGGAACTTGTTGCCAAGGCCCTCGCCCTTGCTCGCGCCCTTTACAAGACCCGCGATATCCACAAATTCCAGCGTAGCGGGCGTGAATTTCTCGGGATTATACATCTTCGCCAGCGCGTCAAGCCGCTCGTCGGGAACGGATACAATGCCCACGTTCGGCTCTATGGTGCAGAACGGATAGTTCGCGGACTCCGCGCCCGCATTGGTCAGTGCGTTGAACAGTGTGCTCTTGCCGACATTCGGCAGACCTACCATGCCTAGTTTCATTTTTTGCCCTTCCTTAAATTAAAATATTCTACCCTATTGTAGCATTTTTCATATCATTTTTCAAGAGGCAGTTTAATGGGGATAACTGTTTTTTCCCTGCGGAACTCCATCGGCGTAACTCCCGTTTCCCTCTTGAAGCAGCGGCAGAAGTGGCTCTGCGACGAAAAACCGAGCGAGCACGCCGCGTCGGAAAACGCAACTCCCTCCGAAATGAGCCGCTCAGCCTCGGATATGCGCATTTTCCTCAGGCATTCGGTAAGGCTCATTCCCGTCTGTCGGCTGAACACCGAGGAGAAATGGCTCCTGCTGCACCCGACCTCCGCGGCTATCTCCTCCGCGGTCAGCCTGCGGTGAAGATTGTCGCTCATAAACCGCAGCGCCGCGCTTACCGTCGGGGAAAACTCCCGCACGGGCTTCCTAGCTTCCATTCGCCTCGCAAACTCCATCGACATATCGTCGTTCACACGAGCCACCTCGTCGGTGCTGCGGCAGGCGTCGGCGCGGCGAATGAAAATGTCGCTTAAGCTGTACGCCTCCTCCTGCGGCATTCCCGCAGCAATGCAGCGGCGGGTTATTATGGTGCAGTTCACTATCATATGGTACACCGCGTTCCGCAGCGGGTCCTCGGACAGCTGCCCCTTTTCCGTCGCGTCCTCGCGGGCGTTTCCGTACTTTCGGCGCAGTTCCTCTATCGCGGCGGTGTTTCCCTCCGCGACATAGTCGTAAAACTCGCGCTCGCTGCTGTATGGCGGGTGGGGAAGCTCGTTTTCCCGCTTGAGCCACAGCAGATAGTCAATGTCCTTTTCCATATATCAGCCGTTCTTTTTTTTCAGCCGTTTTTCAAAATATCCATAGGTGAAAGAAATGCA
>CAMEPN010000169.1 GCA_945931735.1 uncultured Clostridia bacterium | reverse complement strand
CTTTGTCGCCATTTCAAGGACATCGTACGCGGAGCAGGCGGACGCGTCCTCCTCGCGAATTTTCTGCAATCCCGTTACAAGGAACATTTCTCTGAACATATCGAGGCAGTTGTTGCTTGCGGCGCCGTCGGTGCCTATCGCGAAATTAGTCATGCCCTTGCGGCGCATTTCGCATATCGGCGCGATGCCGCTTGAGAGCTTCATGTTCGACGCAGGGTTAGTCACCATCCACAGTCCCTTTTCGCGGAAAATGTCGATATCCTTATCGTCGAACCATACGCAGTGAAACCCGCCGCCGCCGTATTCCAGCATACCGAGCTTGTCGAAAAGCTGCGTCGGCGTCATTCCGTATCTTTCGCGGCAGCCCTCGACCTCGGATTTCGTTTCGCTGTTGTGCGCGAAAACAGGCGCCTTGTATTTCTGCGACAATGCCGCCATACCCTCCATTATTTCGCGCTTGGTGGTATATTCAGCGTGAAATCCGAACTGATAAGAGATAAGCGGGTCGAGAGAGTTGTAGGTGTTATACTCCTCCTCGCAGCTCTCCACAGTGCCGCCGAAATCGTTTATTGAGCCGCAGATTACAGTGCGGAAGCCCATGTCGATATTTGCCTTCGCATAGGACGGCAGCTTGAAATACATATCAAAGGAAGAGGTTATTCCGCTCGTAAGGTATTCCATATTGCCGAGCTGCGTGAAAACGTATATCGCTTCCTCGGTGAGCTTTGCTTCGCGGGGGAAAACCTGCTTGTTGAGCCAGTCGGAAAGCGGCATATCGTCCGCAAACGAGCGCAGAAACGTCATTGCCGTGTGAGTGTGCGCGTCCTTGAACCCGGGGATAATCAGGTTTCCGTTAAGGTCGATCTCCCTGTCAAAATCCTTTGCGCCGTTCGGGGCGCCGATATAGGAAATCCGCTCGTTTTCCGTGTGCAGCTCGCCGTTTATAACGGGGTTGTCCAGCATGGTGAGTAGCTTTGCATTGTAAAATCTTAGTTTCATTTCTTTTCTCCTTGATCGCTGCGCTTTTTGCTTTTCAGCAGGACAAACGCCGCGTAATGTTTTATCGTAAACCGTTCGGGAACAACTTCCTTAAGAAGCGCAAAATGCTCCGTGTCAAACCTTGCTACCTCTTCCGAAGAGAGCGCCGCGCCTATTCCGCGGCAGGAGCGTATCATTCCGCACCAGCTCTCGCGAGTAAACGGCACGTCGATGTCAAACACCTCGGAAAGCATGGTGTCGAAATATTCCCCGTAGCACTGCGGAACAAAAAGTTCATGGCGTATCTCTCCGCCGCCTGTCCACTGCGGATTATATTTTAATATAAGCTCCTCGCTTTTCGCTGCGGTATTATCCTCGAACGGGAGCCATTCCATAACCATAGCAGAAAATAGCCCGTTCGGCTTAAGCACATGGTACAGCCGCTCGGAAAGCTTCTCGTGATTGAAATACCAAAAGCACTGACACGCCAGCGCGCTGTCAAAGCTGTTCTCGGGAAAAGAGATTTCCTCGGCGGGTCCGATGCTGAAATCAATATTCATGCCGTTTTGTACGGCAATCGTACGCGCCTGCTCTATCTGTCCGGCGGCGCTGTCTACGCCGACGAAAAATGCTCCCGTATCATACAGCATTCGCGGGAGCACTCCTGTCCCCGTGCCGATATCCAGCACTCGCATTCCTCTTTCAACGAGCGAAAGCTCCTTTATCCTTGCAAGAAACTCCGACGGATATATGTCGCGGTATTTTGCGTAGTCCTGCGAGGCGCTGCTCCAGTCGTACCGTCTGCCATTGTCTATAACGTTATTAATATTGTTCATGTAGGCGTGACCTTTCTTCCCGAAGTCAGCCGAACAGCTCTTTTAGCGATTGGGTATACGGATATCTGCATATCCCCCGCTCGGTAACTATCGCAGTGATAAGCTCCGCGTCGGTCACGTCGAATGCAGGGTTATAACATTTCACGTTCTCCCCCGCGACGGGTCGGCTGAAATATCCGTGCTTGATTTCGTCGCCGCTGCGTTCCTCAATCACGATATCGTCGCCGCTTCTGCACGAAAAGTCAATTGTAGAGCTTGGGCAGAAAACATAAAACGGTATCCCATGATATTTTGCGTTCACGGCAACGGAGCGTGTTCCTATCTTATTCGCCGTATCGCCGTTTGCGGCTACCCTGTCGCAGCCTACAAAGCACGCGTTTATTTTCCCTTGCTTCATAAGCAGCGAAGCGGCATTGTCGCATATCAGGGTAACGTCTATGCCAGCATGGTCAAGCTCGAATGAGGTAAGGCGCGCGCCCTGCATGAGCGGCCTTGTTTCATCGCTGAAAACGTGAAAATCATAGCCTTTTTCTTTCCCGAGAAGAAGCGGCCCCAGCCCCGTGCCGTATTCGGAAGCGGCAAGCGCCCCCGCGTTGCAGTGGGTGAGTATCCCGTCGCCGCTTTTCACCAGCGTAAGACCGTACTCCGAAATTGCGCGGCACATTGCCCTGTCCTCGTCATAGATAGCAGTGCATTCGGCTTTTAGTACCGGAAGCTGCTCTGCCTTTCCTCTGCCGCATTTTTTTGCCGCGGCAAGCATTCTGTTGACCGCGAAAGAAAGATTTACTGCCGTCGGGCGAGAGCTGCACAGATACTCTCCCGCGCGGGAAAGCTCCTCAAAGAAGCCCTCAAAGTCGGTGCGCTCTACCTGCTGCGCAATAACAAACATACCAAAGCCCGCCGCAATGCCTATCGCAGGTGCGCCTCTTACCCTGAGCGAAAAAATAGCCTCGTAGATACTTTCGGCTGTTTCGAGCCGAAGATATTTGATTTCGTTGGGGAGCAGCGTCTGGTCGAGTATTTCGACCGCCCTGTCGTCCTCAGAAAGCCTTACGGTAAATATCCTGTCCATAAAAAATTCTCCGAAAAAACCGCACAACGCAGAATATAACGCTGTGCGGTGTTGTAATAGTGTCGGCATTTCGGCGCTGACGCCGAATAAGCACGCGGTCAGTTGAAATAAACCAGCTCGCTGTCGGCAGGCTGCGTGGGGGTAATGCTGTCGGCGGCGATAACGGGACCTGTTCCCTTGTAAACGGGGTGCTTTTCTCCGATTATTTTTCCGCAGACCTCGACCCATTCGCCGTCCTTGAACTTGCTTTCGTCGGGCGATTTTACGAGTATCCCGACTACCTGAATATCATCGGCGCAGCAGGTCATTGCGCGGCGGGAAATAACGAAATATCCCTTGGGAACATTGGACGCGCGGAAAACCATTCCGCGAACGCGGATATTCTTCCCCTTGTATCTCGGAGCGTTGCTCATGATGTCGATATACCACAGACCGAAATCGTCGTGAACGACATCGATCGGGTCTGCGTTGACGTCGAACGGCATTTCGTCGTCGCCCTGAAAGCCCTGTTCAACCGAGCCGTCGTTGTATTCAAACATCATATCTATCTTGGGGTTGAGCGCCTTTATGCTGCGGCGCAGACGCTTTTTGTCGACATTGCCCTGCTCGCAGCGATTAAAGATGATAATGTCGGAAATTGCGATATTATCTGACAAAAGCTGGCGCATATTATTCATATACATATCAAACTTAGAGTGGTCAACGAACATGAATATCTGATAGAATATCCAGCTCTTAGGCGCTTTTACCGCCATGTCGCGCAGGCTCCACATACCGTTGTATTCAAGCATAACGCGCGTCGGTTTGTGCTTATTAACGAGCGCATTAAGGTTATCCTCGTTGAAGTCCTCTTCGTCTTCGATAAATTCAACAACAGAATTTGATGATTTCAGCACCTTTTGGTCATACTCGACCTCGCCGTCCTCGCAGGCGATAATGAGCGTGCGCTCTCCCCTGCTGAATTGCTTGTCGGCAAGCGTTTCAAGTATAAATGATGTTTTTCCGCTCTCAAGAAATCCTGTTATCAGATATACGGGAAGTTCCATAACGAACCGCCTTTCATTGGAAAATCAGACGCCGAACAGCGCTTTAATCTTGTCCTCGGCAAGCTTCGAGCCGATTACGCACATTCTTCCGGTGACATCGGCAGCGCCGGTACGAATCTCATACTCCTCGGGAACAAAGTCGAAGTGATACCACACGCCCTCGGCTCCGGCAACGATACCCTTTGCGCGCAGAACAGTGCCGTATTCCTCGGAGGAAAGCGCAGCCAGCGCCTTTTCGAGGTCAGCCTTTACGAACTTCTTCGCGGTTTCTACGCCGAATGAAGTGAATACCTCGTCGGCATGGTGATGGTGGTGATGATCGTGGTCGTGGTGGCAGCATTCGCCGTCATGGTCGTGATGATGCTCGTGCTCGTCATGATCGTGGTGGCAGCATTCGCCGTCGTGGTCGTGATGGTGATGCTCGTGCTCGTCGACATCATGGTCGTGATGGTGATGCTCGTGCTCGTCGACATCATGGTCGTGGTGGTGATGATGTTCGTGCTCGTCGTGGTCGTGGTGGGAATGACCGCATACGGGGCAGATATCCTCGTCCTTGAGAAGCACGTCCGCAAACTTATTTTCGGTTTCCATTGCGGCAAGTATCTGTGCGCCGCTGATGTCGTCCCACGGAGTAGTGACAATGGTGGCGTGCTCGTTGAGCTGTCTTATCATTGCAACAGCTTCCGCAAGCTTTTCTTCGGAGAGCTTCTGCGTGCGGCTGAGGATTATCGTCTTTGCCGTTTCAACCTGATTTTTGTAGAACTCGCCGAAGTTCTTCATATACATTTTTATCTTAGTCGCGTCAGCAACTGTGGTATAGCTGTTGAGCTTGATATCATCGCTGTCAACGTTCATTACAGCCTTAATTACATCGGACAGCTTGCCTACGCCCGACGGTTCGATAAGGATACGGTCGGGATGAAACTGCTCGAGCACCTGCGCGAGAGCCTTTCCGAAATCGCCGACCAGCGAGCAGCAGATGCAGCCCTGATTCATTTCGGTGACCTGAATACCGGCGTCCTTCATAAACCCGCCGTCAATTCCTATCTCGCCGAATTCGTTCTCTA
>CAMEPN010000168.1 GCA_945931735.1 uncultured Clostridia bacterium | reverse complement strand
CTTTTGCTTATTGTAGTGAATGATTATCTTTAGAGGTGACCTTTACAAGCTTCTGCCTTAATTATGTTTCTGTTGATAAACAACGATTTTTTATTCGGAATGGTCGATAATCCTTGAATAAAGTCGAGAAATATGCTATAATTAAGAAAATACCGTGTAATTATTGCGGTGTTACCAAAAAACAACGGGGGATGTTTTGGTGAAAGCGGAAAAAGTAATAGCAGTTTTAAGAACCGGTATTAAGATCGTTATTGCTGCGTCGATCGTGTTCACTTTTTTCAAGAACATTATTCCGAGGACATCGGATACGATAGTTATCGGAGAAAGCTCCGTCACGACCGAACAAGCCGAATATACCGAGCAGGAGGAACAGCCCGAGCAGCCTGCGCCTGTTGTTACGACAATATCCTCTTCCGCCGCGACTTCATCGTTTTCTTACGAAGAACCTCCCACAGACGACTCGCCGGAGCCTGTCAACGTATATGTGTCCTCCGCCGTTGTTGCCGAAGCCGTTCCCGCTGAGGTAACTACCGTCACAACCTATACAAATGCGGAGCCGCGGTCTGCTCCCGAGCCGACCGAGCAGCCGCAGTCCGGTCTGATAAATATTAACACCGCAAGCTCCGAGCAGCTCATTACCCTAAACGGGATAGGCGAAGTCAAGGCTCAGGCGATAATTGACTATCGCGAGGAAAACGGGCCGTTTACCGATGTCGGCGAGCTGATAAACGTAAAGGGTATCGGCGAAAAGACCCTTGAGAAAATTCGCAATAATGTTACCGTATGAAAAAGCTGTCTGTAAAACAAAAATTCTTCATAAAAGCGGGGCTGAAAACCGCCGCGGCAGCGTTGCTTATAGGAATGCTTGTTTATAATGCGCTGCCGGATTATTATTTTTATGACGGAAAGGTCAGCGAGGGCGCATTCGGCACTCTGTCCTCCTCGGAGGAAACCGCCGAAACGCAGATAATTAATATCAACACCGCCCCGTCTGCTGTTCTTCAAAGGCTGAACGGTATCGGCTTGGTCAAGGCGCGGGCTATTGTCGCTTACCGCGAAGAAAACGGAGCGTTTTCCAGTGTTGACGAGCTGATAAACGTCAAAGGCATCGGCGAAGCGACGCTGGAGAAAATTCGTGATGATATTACCGTATGAGCCGTGTTTTACATGGCTCATTTTCAATTATAGGTAGTTTTTTTGGATTTTCACAATAAATATTTGAATTATAGTTGATTTTACCCCTTTTACTCAACCGTTTTTTGTGATACAATATATACAAATCAACTGAAAGGGGATTTCGGAAATGTCCGCAACCGTATTTTCATCACAGCTTCAATCATTAAGAAAACAGCACGGCGTAACACAGGAGCAGCTTGCGCTCCACCTCGGGGTAAGCCCGCAGGCTGTTTCCAAATGGGAGAACGGAAGCTATCCCGACGGCGACCTCCTGCCGAAGATAGCGGATTTTTTCGGCGTGAGCATTGATTTCCTTTACGGGAGGGAAAAGGGCAGCGTTTCGGTCGAGCAGCGAATGATCGACGAGCTTCACGCTGCCGAAACGAACGACAGCAGCTTCCACAAAAAATTCATCAAGAAAATGTTCGACATGATATGGGCGATGCAGATAGCGACTTGGCGCGAAAACAAGACGTGGTATGATATGCCCGAATACGGAGCGGAGTCTATGATAACAGTGTCAACTCTGCTTAGCAATGACGGCTTTTCTTTTCTGAGAATGAACAGCGACCTGCGATATTATTTCATCGCGGAAACTCCCGATGAAGGATTTGCGGCGCGGCTGAACGATCTTGGCGCGTTCGCAGAGCTTTTCGCGTTTCTTGGCGATAAGATAAATCTGAAAGTTCTGATGTGCAGGATGTCGCTCAAGAATAATGAGTATGTGCGTGTTTCGACCGTCGCGGACAGCCTTCAGATACCTGTCGAAAAAGCAAGGAGCGCATTGTCGAAGCTCAGCAAATTTGGCGAGGACGGCGGCGCGGCTTTTCCCGAATGCAGCATACTTAATGAAAAGTTCGACCCCGAACCCTGTTACGGGAAAATCGGATATAGGTCGAGCGTGTTCATTATGCTGCTGATAGCCGCCGAAACGGTACTGAACGAGCCGAAAAGCTATCAGCTTCAGGTATGCGACAGCACCGACTGGATAGACAGAGAGAAGCTTGATTTCTTAAAGAAACAACAGTAGAGGTAATTATATGAAACGAAAAAAGGAAACGGAAAATAAAAATCCCTTCCATAGGGAATACGGGATTTTCAAAAACACGGGTTACATATTCGACGCAATGTGCGCGTATGAGCGGAAGATACCGTTATATTTGATAATAAGCATTATCTGCGCCCCGCTTATGCAGTATCTGTGGACATTCATCTCGAAATTTGTCATTGACCTGATAACCGGCGAGTCGGGAGTGGAGGCTCTGGTTTTAACCATGCTTATCTTCACCGTGATACAGATGCTCTCCACGATGCTTAACACATTTTTTTACAGCGAGATATGGCACAACCTTATAGGCGCGCGCTTTCTCCTTATCAACAAGAAAAACGAAAAGGTTATGTCCATGGATTTCAGAATGCTGGAGGATCCCGATGTCATGGACTGCTATCAGAAAGCGAACAACTCGACCGGCGGAAACAACAACGGCGTCGAGGGCATGATGCACGCCATATTTGCCCTGCTTCAAAATGCGGCGGTAGTTGCCGTGGGATTGTGTATTCTGGGAACAATGAACATTTTCGTGACCCTCGGGCTTACTGCGGGCGGCGTTGTGTATTTCATCATAAGCAACATCACAAATAAGCAGGCAAAGGCGAAGGTATGGGACCCCCTCGCGCTGTGGTGGCGCAAGGATAACTACATGAGCTACACCACCACAGATTTCGCTGCCGCAAAGGATATCCGTATGTTCGGGCTTAAGGACTGGCTCACGGAGAAAATGCGCGCGCTGAAAAAGGAGCGCTATGCCGCGCAGAAAAAGAACGACATGATGTGGATGGGCGCGGGTCTGCTGAACAATATCATAGGCACCGCTGCGCTGGCGGGCGTGCTTGCTTGGCTGATTTATTCGGCGGGACAGGGCACGCTCACTATCGGTAATTTCAGCCTTTACCTTGCCTCGTCTATGACCTATTTCGGGTATATTCAGAAAATGCTGAACAATGTTTCCGAACTGCTCGCGAAAAGCCGCGAGGTCGACGACTTCCGCAGCTTTATGGACGTCGACGGCGGGACTGACGTCGGCGAAAATGTCCCCGAATACGACAAATGGGAGTTTGAGTTCCGCGGAGTATCGTTCAAATATCCCCACGCGGAAAAGTACGCCCTGAAAAATCTTAGCCTTACAATAAAAGCAGGGGAGCGGCTTGCCGTCGTCGGTCTTAACGGCGCGGGAAAAACCACCATGATAAAGCTGCTGCTGCGGCTGTACGAGCCGACCGAGGGCGAGATACTGCTCAACGGCGTGAACATCAATACTTATAACAAAAAGAGCTACTATGCGGTTTTCGCGCCTGTTTTTCAGGACGTGGAGCTGTTCGCGTTCCCGCTTGCGGAAAACGTCAGCATGAAGTCGCCCGCAGATACCGACCGCGAGAAAGCGGAGAAATGCGCGCGTGAGGCGGGGCTTGGCGAGCGGCTGGATACGCTCCCGAACGGCGTCGACACGGAGCTGCTCAAGGTCATTCACGACGACGGCACCGACCTTTCGGGAGGAGAGAAGCAGAAGCTTGCGCTTGCGAGGGCGCTTTACAAAAACGCACCCGTTGTCATTCTCGACGAGCCGACCGCCGCGCTCGACGCACTTGCGGAGAGCAAGCTTTACAACGATTTCGACAGGCTTATCGGCGGGAAAACGGCGGTGTATATTTCCCACAGACTAAGCTCGACGCAGTTCTGCCGCAATGTCGCAATGTTCAAGGACGGCGAGATGGTCGAGTACGGCACGCACGATTCTCTTATGAAAAAGGACGGCGCTTATGCGGAGATGTTCCGCGTGCAGGCGCAGTATTATGTCGACGCTCCCGAGGAGGTGACAGCAGATGTCCAATAAAACAAAAAAGGAACGCGTAACGCTCACGACGCTTAAGTTCATGATGAAAACCGCCGCGAAAAACCGCCCGTCGCTGTTTTTCATCTACGCCGCGCAGCTTGTCATTGAGATAATAAACAAGATGCAGGAAATAATCATTCCGAAATTTATCATTGACGAGATAGCGCTGATAATAAGCGGCGCGGACATTTCGGAGCATATAGGTCTTGCAGCGCTATACGCGGGGATATATGCCGCATTTTTCGGATTTTGCGGAATGTCGACTGTCGTGCTCAATCAGATAAAAGACCTCGCGAGGGAATACCTTGACGAGCTGTTTCAGGTCATACTGTCGGAGCAGGCGATGGGAATGGACTTCGAGCATACGGAGGACCCCGAGGTGCTTGACCGCATGAACAAGGCAAAGGAGGGCATAAGCTGGTACAGCGGCGGCTGCACAGGTATCCTCGACGCGGCATATCAGATATTGATGAATGTCGGAGTGCTTGTCGGCGTGGTCGTTATCATAATCACGACCTGCCCGCTTCTGTTTCCGGTGCAGCTCGTTTCTCTTGTCATCATGGGAATTTTCAACAAGAAAAACAACGATATCGAACGCAAAAGCTTTGCGGAGCTTGCGAAAAGCAACCGTGTTTTCGGTTATGTTCTGTATCAGCTCGCGGACTTTAAGTACGGCAAGGACATCAGAATGTACGACAGCGCGGATATGATGCTTTCAAAGGGGAAGTATTATTCCGATAGAATGGTGGAGGTTTGGCGGGAGCAGAGCCGTGCCATACGGAAAAATTCTTGGGTAATGGATATCGTCAATTCCCTGCGCGACGGGCTTAGCTATTTTTACATAGGCTGGCTCGCGGTGACAAAAGCGATAACCGTCGGCGATTTTTCGATGTGCGTAAGCTCCGCGTCATCGCTATATTGGTCGCTCGCCAACACCGTTTC
>CAMEPN010000167.1 GCA_945931735.1 uncultured Clostridia bacterium | reverse complement strand
CCCCGCCCGAAAGCGTAGAAACGCTGCGCACCGTGTCGGGTCCTGCGTTGAGGTCAGCCACGTCGATATCCAGCCCCGACGTCCTGCTCGCCTTGACGTTGCTTGTGCGGCGGACGAAGCTGTACCTGCCGCCGCTAAGCTCCCGCAGCCTTGCATTCGCGCGGCACAGCACCTCGTCGAATAGCTGCCCCTGAACATAGCGTTCAAGGCTCAGCTTTGCCGCGCCCGTGCCGCCTTTTCCCGCGACCATCGCCGACAGCTCGTAAAGCGCGGTGTATTTTCCGCTTAGCCGTTCGTGCTCACTTTTCCGCTCGGAGAGCTGCTCCGCGCCCGCTTCCAGCGTTTTGATAATCGCCGAAAGGCTGCCCGCCGCGCGCGTCGTATCCGAATACTTTTGCGAAAGCTCGCCGCTCCGCTCCGAAAGCGCCGCGAGATCCGCACGCGCCTTTCCCGAAAGCTCGCCGCTTATCTCCCCGAACAGCCGCTCCGCCGCCGCGAGCCGCTCTGCATAGGCGTTCACCTCGTCCCGCAGACTTCCGTATTCCTCCTCGGTCATTAGCGCGCGTTCCGCCGCGGCGGTGTCAGGAAAGCCGTTCCCGACCGCAGCCTGTGTAAATTCCCGCTCCGCCGAAGCGGCTTCCTCCTCGGCGGCGGCAGCATTCTCCCGCGATTTACCGAGCGCGCCGTTCGCTTCGGACATCGCCCCCTCGGCAGCCTTAAGCTGCTTTTCAAGCTCGGGGACAATCCTATCTATCTCGGACACGCGCTCGTCCCATTCGGCGGAAGCCTCACGGGCGGCTTTTTCGTTTTCCGGGACATTTTCTCCCGACGGCATTTTCAGCCCCGAAACGTTATCCTCTATACTTTTTTTGCAGTCATTCAGCTGCGCAGAAACGGCGGCAAGCTGCTCCTTTGCCTGCGTGATTTCGCCCTGTGCCGCCTGCCGCTGCCCGGTCAAATCGGCGATCTTCTCCGCGAGCGCCGCGCGATCCTCCTTTATTTTTTGGGCAAGCTCAGCCGCTTCCTTTGCCTTCGCAAGGTCATTTTCCGCTGCCTTAAGCCCCGCTTTTATTTCCGCGCGACGTGCAGCCGCCGCACTTTCCGCCGAATACAGTGCGTCCGTTTCCGGCTCCGCCCCGAACACGCGGACATACATTCCCGCCGCGGACTCTTCCGCCGCATTAAGGCGCTCCTGTGCCTTGGCGAGCTGCTTGTCGGCAGCGTTCTTTTCCTCCTTGAGCGCGTCGGAGCTTTCTGTCAGCGCGTTTATCTCCTCCTCGGAGGGCGCGTTTTCCACCGCATGGGCAGGGGACGGGTGTTCCGTCGAGCCGCATACGGGGCAGGGCTTGCCCTTTCCGAGCAGCGCGGAGAGCCGCCCCGCAGCGTTGGCAAAAAATTTCGCCTTTGCGGTGTCAAGCTCCAGCTCCTTTTCGTCGGACACAGCCGCCGCGTGTTCATATTCGCGCCCGCGCTCGGTGACCTCCGCATTCGCCTTCAACAGCGCCTTTAACGCCTTGATAAGCGCCGCACAGTCGCTTTCCGCAGCCCTCTGCGCTTCAAGCTCCTTTTCGAGCAGCGGCGCAGCGGCAGCCGCTTCCTCCGCGGCGGTCATTCTCTCGGAAAGCAGTTTTCCCTGCTCCTCGGCGCTTTGAAGCTGCTCCTCCGCTTCGCAAAGGCGCCGCTCGGCTTCATCTGCCGCTTCTCGCTGCTTTTTCTGTTCAAGGTCAAGCTCTGCGCGGCGGGAATACAGCCCCGCGAGCATATCAAGGGTCGGCTTCTGCGAAAGCAGCAGGTCGCGCTCCGCCTGAAGCTCAACGGTTTTCTGTGCGTCGTTCTGCGCGGCTTTCAGTTTTTCGTCGGCGGTCTTAACCGCATTTTCCGCGGCGGCAAGCTCCGCGCGCCTGTCCGAAAGCATTTTCGCGCGGTCGGCGGCTCTCTGCGCATACGGCTTTACGCGCTCCGCTTTTTCCCGCAGGGAAAGCCGCAGCTTTTTCGCTTCGTTGCTCCCGCCTTGGTTGTGAAGCTCCTCCCGCTCCGCGCGCACTCTGTCGAGCGAGTCGAATTTCTCGTTGAGCGACTTTGCCGCCGCCGCGTCCGCAGCCGCCTTTTCAGCCGCCGCGCGCAGTTCCTCCTCGAGTTTTAACTTCTCCGAAAGCTCCCTTTTGTCATTTTCGATGCGCTCCGACAGCAGCGCGCTAAGCTCCCCGAACCGCTCGGTATCCTCGAAAACGCCGTCGTCCTCCGCCGAGATATACTGCCTTAGCTGACCCGAAACGGCGCGGTACCCGCTCTCCGCTTCGACGCACTCCGTCCTGCCCGCGTCGGCGCGCTCCCTGAGTTTTTTTTCAAACTGCTCGTAAATATACGTCCCAAAAACGCGGCGCAGCACCTTCTCGCGGTCGGCGCTGTTCATGTTAAGGAACTCCGAAAACTCCCCCTGCGCGAGCATGGACACGCGGCAGAAAGCGTCCGCGTCAAACCCAAGCAGCCGCGTTATCTCGTCGTTGACGTTCGTTCTTCCCTCGACATAGCCGCCGTCCCATGTAAGGCGGCAGTCGTCCTTTTTAGCCGCCTTTCCTTCCGCGCGGAGCGTTCTGTGGACAAGATAATCCGTGCCGTTTACGCTGAACGAAAGCTCCGCAAAGCTGTCCTCTTTTTGGGACAGGCTTTGGTTGCGGAGCGTGCCCTCGCTTCGGAGTGCGCCGCTCGCCTTGCCGTAGAGCGCGTATATTATCCCGTCGAAAACCGAGGTCTTTCCCGCGCCTGTGTCGCCGGTAATAAGGAAAGTTTTTCCGAGATATTGCGAAAACTCCGCGGTCTGTTCCGTGCGGTACGGTCCGAAGCCCTTTAACGTCAGTCTTTTCAGTATCATTCGTTCTCCTCCCGACAACATTCCTCGAACAGCTCGCCCGCCATTTTAAGCAGCTCCCCGTCTATCTCCCTGCCGCACATTTCCTTATAAAATCCCCCGAGCAGCTCCCCGAAAGAAAGCTCCTCCGAGTTTGCGGAGGGAAGCTCGGCAGCCTGCATATTCGGCAGCTTGTAGCTTATCGAAACGTAGTTCGGGAATTTCCTCCCGAGCCGCTCGGCGTTGTTCCCTCCGCCGTCGTTTGCGGTTATTATTATGTGTACAAAGTCCTCCGAGGGGGGATATTTCTCCGAAAGAATTTCGTTGATCCCGTCGGTGATTACGCGCATTTCATGTATCGGGACAAGCGGGAAATGCTCAACGGAAACATCGCCGCTGTCCGAAATGTCAATGACATCGAGATATTTCTGACTGCCCCTTGACGCCTCGTTCAGCGAATAACACAGCGGCGAGCCGCAGTATCTGACGTTCTCGGCGGCATTGCGCGGCGTGTGAAAATGCCCGAGCGCGGTGTAAGCGAACCCCTTGAACACCGACGGGTCAACGAGGTCAAGCGTGCCTATCGGGTCGCTGCCGAAGCCCCCGACCGCCTGATGAGCCGCAAGCACGCAGGGTCTGCCCGCGCGCGGAAGCCCCGACCGCTCCAAAACCACCCGCACCGCGTCCGTCATGCTGCCTATCTCCTCGTCGGGAAAGCAGCTTCTTACCTGCTCCTGCGAAACATACGGCATAAGCACGATGTCAATGTTCCCACATTCGGCGGTATATATCCCGCTGTCCGCGGAAAAAGGCCGCGAGATATGCACTCCCGAGTGTCGGAACAACTCCCGCCCGTAGGAAACGCGCTGAGCGCTGTCGTGGTTGCCGCTTATCATGTATACGGGCAGCCCAAGCCCCGCCGCGCGGGAAAGCAGCTCGTCGAACAGTGCGACCGCGTCCGCCGAGGGCATACTCCTGTCGAAGATATCGCCCGATATGATAAGCCCGTCGGGGCGGAATTTCTCATAAGCCGTCCCGAGTATCTGCCCGAAAAGCACCTCGCGCAGGTCGTCGGTGAGGTCGCGGTTCCCGAGCCGTTTTCCTATGTGTATATCTGCGGTGTGGAATAATCTCATAGAATGCTCCTTAAACAAAATATATATGGTAATTATAACATATCCGTCACTAAAGATGTGCGTCGAAAATGACACATTAAAAAATATCCCCGTCATTACGGCGGGGACAGCATATGTCATTCTGTAACGACGTGCGCTTTCATGAACGCGACGAAATCGTCCTTTGGTATCGGCTTTGAGTAGAGGTAGCCTTGCAGGAAATCGCAGCCCATTTCGCTCAGAAGCTGCGCCATTTTCTCCGTTTCAACGCCCTCTACGACTATCTCCTTATTGAGCGAGCGCAGCATACTTACCGTATGGCGGAGTATCGTGAAAGCGTCCTCGTTTTCCATCGCGGGCCAGAGTATACTCTTGTCTATCTTGACGATCTTCATGGGCAGGGAGATGAGGTAGTTTGCCGTCGAAAAGCCTGTTCCGTAGTCGTCCATGGAGAAGCTTGAACCCTCGTCGATAAGCGCGGTCATATTCTTTCGCAGGACAGGCTCGTTCATCGTCCTCGCCGTTTCGGTTATCTCGAAGTTTATCCTGTCGGCGGGGATAGAGCGCTCCTTCATTATTTCGGTCAGCCTTTGCGAGAGGTTTTCCTGCATACACTGCACGGCCGAAAGATTGACCTCGATATACTGAAGCCCGATACCGTCCGCTTCGCCGCTGTTGAGGAAATCGCAGACCTTTCTGAACACTATCTCGCCTATTTCGGTTATCATGCCGTTGCGCTCCGCGAGGGGGATAAATTCGTCGGGGCTGATGAAGCCAAGCTCCTTGTCCTTGAGCCTTATAAGAGCCTCCGCCGAAATGAATTTCTTCTCCCTAACGGAATATATCGGCTGATAATATACGTCGAAGCTGTTATGGCGTATCGCGCTTTTCATCGCGTGTATCACCTTTGTTTCGCGGCGCTTTTCGTTCAGCGCGTCCGACGTTACTTTTATGACATTCTTTTCGCGCGTACGGGTCATTTCGCGGACGGAATATTCCAGCGCGTCCCTTATTTCGTCGACCGCGATGTCAAATTCGGGGTAATCCAGCGAGCAGAT
>CAMEPN010000166.1 GCA_945931735.1 uncultured Clostridia bacterium | reverse complement strand
AAAGAACCTCGTTGAGGCGTTCGAGAACTGCAAGTGCGCAAGCGAGCCGCTGGTTGCAGAGGTTCTGAAGCTCAAGAACTACCTCTCCAAGAAGAGCCAGTGGATCTTCGGCGGCGACGGTTGGGCTTACGATATCGGTTACGGCGGACTTGACCACGTTATTGCTTCCGGCAAGAACGTAAACATCTTCGTATTCGATACCGAGGTTTACTCTAACACAGGCGGACAGGCTTCCAAGGCTACCAACGTCGGCGCAGTTGCACAGTTCGCAGCAGGCGGTAAGGACGTTAAGAAGAAGGATCTCGCAGGCATTGCAATGAGCTACGGCTACGTTTACGTTGCACAGATAGCAATGGGTGCTGACCGCAACCAGTGCCTGAAGGCAATCGCAGAGGCTGAGGCTTATGACGGACCTTCTCTGATCATCGCTTACGCACCCTGCATCAACCACGGTATCAAGGGCGGTCTGACCATCGCTCAGCAGGTTGAGAAGGAAGCTGTTGAGGCAGGTTACTGGCATCTGTTCAGATTTAACCCTGCTCTTGCAGACGAGGGCAAGTCCCCGTTCTCGCTCGACAGCAAGGCTCCTACCGGCGATTACAAGGCATTCATGATGAGAGAGGTTCGTTACAACTCGCTCATGCGTGCTAACCCTGAGAGAGCTACTGTTCTGTTCGACAAGGCAGTTGCAAACAGCAAGGCTAAGTACGATCACCTCGTTGAAATGCAGAATATGTATGCAGACGAGTTCGCGAAGAAGGACTAAGCTCCATTAACTGAATAAAACTTCTCCCCATCGGAAACGGTGGGGAGATTTTTGTTATTTCTCATCAAAAAGGCTGTCAATTGTGATACCGAGAATTTTCGCTATTGTGTAAAGCTCCCTGTCGTTCGCTGAGCGGAATTGTCCCTCAAGCTTCGAGTAGCTTGTCGGGTTAATATCACAGCCGGCAGACTGGAGCATTGCGATGAAGTCTTTCTGTTTTATATTCCGGCTCAGGCGCAGGCGTTCAATGTTTCGTCCGACCATATTTGCAGTACCGTATTCTTGCTTTCGAATTTTCATAATTCAGCCCCCTTTATATGATTATATGTGAAAAAGGGGTTGACAAAATTCCATAATAGAATTATAATATATATAATTCCATTACGGAATAATAAGTTTGAATGCGAGGTAGTAATAATGTTTAATGGGTGGAGAAAATTTAACAAGATCATGTTATGGATAAGTATGATTGCAGGGTTCATATTTACCATAGCACTAACAGCTGTTACAGCCAGTTCGTATTACATGAGGGATTATGCATGGATAATCTGCGTTGGTGGACTGATTATTGTCGCTTTATTTCATTGTCTATGGGGTCTGTTCATCGAGATGGCAATGAATATTGAGAGAATAAGTACAAATACATATTCAACAAATAGTATAAAATCGGGCTCAAATTACGAAAACGGTAACTCCTCTGTTTCACCTATGACGATTGGTGAGAAAAATTGGAGATGCTCATCGTGTGGAGCAGAAAATCCCAACGTTAATCAATTCTGTCAGGGGTGCGGTATTCCGAAAAATGGAATGGGAGATAAATCATGAACAGAGCGTTAAGATTTTTTGGCGGGAAAAAAGGACTTTTAATACCCTTTCTTGTGTTTTTGGCTTTATCGTGCCTGATGTGTGTAACAATAAGCTTGGGTTCTGTTACCATGATATTGGGTAACATAATCTTAATTGCTACTATGGTCGGGATTTGGCTCGAAGCAAAAAGCATTGTTTTATTCATCGGAATAATAATCTCAGCGATACTGCGAAACTCTTTTATCGTTTTGGATTTGACTTTATATTTAAAGTTCGGACTATCCTATCTGATGCCACATATTGCATTGCTTTTTCTGTTGATTTACTGTAAGAAAAAGGCTCTTGTTATAAAAATCCTGTTTATAGTGTTTTATGCGCTAACGTTATTGATTCCGATAATTTGTGGTATATCAAATAATTTGGAGTATTTTGGGTTTGTAAATTCTTTAATATATGCTTTAATACGTGACGAGTCAACATTTCTATTCGGTGCCATAACCTTTCTATGGCTCCCACTCGAGATTTTCACCATATGCCCCAAATGCCGGTTCCGTAATATGAAAGGTGCGAGCTTCTGTGGCGGCTGCGGCAATAAACTTAACTGATATAATAAATACTCCCCACCGCCGGCGGGGAGTTTTGCATATGAAACAAAAAAACCGTCGGGCAGACACCCGACGGTAAATTGTTTAGTTAACCGAAGAATTATTCCTCTTCCTCAGCAGCGGGAGCAGCGTCCTCCATAAGAGCCTTGATGGAGAGGCTTACTCTGCTCTTCTCGGTGTCGATGTCGATAATCTTAACATCAACATCCTGACCAACAGCGAGAACAGTGTTGATGTTGGTAACACGCTCTGCGGAGATCTGAGAAATGTGGATCAGACCGTCAACGCCGGGGATAATCTGTGCGAATGCGCCGAACTCTGTGATAGAAACGATGGTAGCCTTGATAACGTCGCCGATCTGGTACTCGGAAACGAACTTTGTCCAGGGGTTTTCATCGGGATCCTTAGCGGAGAGGGAAACTCTCTTCTTCTCGGGGTCAAAGGACTTAACGATAACGTTGATCTTGTCGCCGACCTTAACGATGTCCTTGGGGTGACCAACTCTGTTCCATGTCAGCTCAGCGGTGCGAACAAGGCCGTCAACGGGACCGATGTCAACGAATACGCCGTAGTCCTCGATGGAGCGAACCTCGCCCTCGAACTTCTGACCAACCTCGATAGACTCCCAGAACTTAGCCTTTTCAGCGTCGCGAACTTCCTTGTTAGCCTGACGGATAGAGCCAACGACTCTGCCGCCGCGCTGCTCGGTAACTTCGATGATCTTGAACTGAACGGTCTTCTTGAGCAGATCCTCAAGCTTGCCGCTGCGGGGAACGCCTGTCTGAGAAGCGGGGATAAATACGCGGATATTGTTGTAAATGATGATAACGCCGCCCTTAACGACCTGAGAAACAGTGCCCTCGACGGTTTCGTTAGCTTCCTTGATAGCTGCAAGCTTCTCCAGACCGAGAGCAGCGTCAACGCGCTTCTTGGACAGAGCCGCAGTGCCAACGGAATCATCGACCTTGATAACGATAGCATCGATAACGTCGCCAACCTTAACAACGTCGGAAACCTCTGCGTTGGGGTCGTTTGTGAGTTCGTCGCGGACTATGTAGCCTGTCTGCTTTGCGCCGACCTCAACTACTGCTTCCTTCTTTGTTACGCTTACAACGGTAGCCTTAACTCTTTTGCCGGTATATAATCTTGTAAAAGACTGATCCTGCTCAAGCAGCGAAGCAAAGTCCTCCTCATTTTCATTTACTTTGGTAATTTCTTCGTTCATTCTTTCATGAACCTCCTTTATAGTATAGGCGGGGGTAGATGCCCCTGCCGTTATTCCGATAATACTATCGGAGTGCAGACCGCGCAGCGTCTGCGGGGGGATATCCTCGGCGGTTTCCGCGAACACCGTTTTGCAGTGTCTTGCGCAGATATCGGCAAGCTTCCCCGTATTTGAGCTGCTTCGGCCTCCGACTACTATCATGAGTGCAGCCCGCTTTGCAAGCTCCTCAGCGTTTTTCTGACGTTCTGTGGTAGCGTTGCAAATAGTATCATATATCTCTACGCAGCTGTATTTTTCCCCGATAATACGAAAATATTCGTCGGCTTTGCTGCGGTCGAAGGTTGTCTGAGTGACAAGCGCGTTTTTTTTGTCCTGCGACAGTGCGCCGTCAGCAAACAGCTTTTCGATCTCACCGATATCCGCGCACGCGAACGCCTTGCAGCGCGCGTGACCGATTATCCCCTCGACCTCGGGGTGATTTCTGTCGCCGAGGACGATAACAGCGCCGTTTTCGGGCTGTCGGGATACGATATTGTGGATCTTTTTTACAAAGGGGCAGGTAGCGTCGATTACCTCCGTGCAGAGGCTTCGCGCAAGCTCCTCCGTTTGTGCCGAAACTCCGTGAGAGCGTATCACGAGCGGTTTTCCCACCGCGTCCTCAACGCGCTCGGCTATATGGACACCCTTATTTTGAAGGGAATTTGTAACAATTCTGTTATGGATAAGCGGCCCGAGCGTAAATACCTCGCCGTACTTATCCGCCGATTTTTCGGCAAGCTCAATGGCTCTTGTAACGCCGAAGCAGAAGCCCGACTTTTCTGCGATCTCAACCAACATCGGGAGCATTCTCCTTAAGCTCGGCGATCCTGTCCATGATGCCAGAGCTGATCTCCTTGAGCATTCTCCTGTCGGAAATATCCACGTCGAATTTCTCGGCGGGTATCGCCTCGCCGATGCTTATGCAGATCTTCCTGCGGAACTTTTTCGGACCGTATTTCACAAACACGGGGACAACGGGCACCTTAGCCTGCGCCGCGATGAGCGTAACGCCGCTTTTTGCCTTGCCAAGCTCGCCGTCCTTTGAGCGTGTGCCCTCGGGGAAGATGATAAAGATGCGTCCGTGCTTAAGGCTGTCGAGCGCTTTTTCTATCGCCGTGTTATCCTTCGCGCCGCGTTTTACGGGGAACGCACCGAGCTTTGTGATGAGCCATGTAAAAATGCGGTTCTTCTGAAAAAGCTCTTCCTTTGCCATGAAGGTATATTTTCCATGGAAAGTGATCCCGACTACGGGAGGGTCGTTATTTGAAACATGGTTCGAGGCAATTATAAATCCGCTTTTTTCCTGCGGGATATTCTCCTTGCCGACGACCTGTATGCTGAAAACAATGTGATAGGCAAAACTCACCAGTTCACGCGCGATTTCGTAGAACATTAAAGTTTCTCCTTGATAAAACTGCACACCAGCTCGACAGACTGCTCGAAGTCAAGCTCCGAGGTATCCGCGAGGACTGCGTCGTCCGCCTGTTTGAGCGGAGCCGCGGCACGGTGGGAGTCGTTGTAGTCGCGCCGGTTAAGGTCGGAGAGAACGTTGTCAAAGGAAACATCGCTGCCCTTTGCGCGAAGCTC
>CAMEPN010000165.1 GCA_945931735.1 uncultured Clostridia bacterium | reverse complement strand
CCTCGGGCACCGAAAGGCTGATGTCCTTCAACACCTCGTTGCGCTCGGTCACGTTGCCGTCGTCGTCGTGCGTTATATAATCAAAGCACAGGTTTTCTACTTCTATGATGTTGTTCAAGTTATCTCCTCTAATCTCTCACTTAAACCTTACTATCGCCGTACTTCCGCACGGCAGCGCCATTCCCGTCTGCTTTACCGGCAGACCTATCTCCTCGGAGATGACGTCGATATCGAACCTCTGCCCGACAGTCATTTGCAGCAGATAGCTCATGACCGACGCGGAAAGCCCCGTCGTGTAGCTGTTGAGCAGTATGAAAAGCGGCTTGTCCGAAAGAAGCTGCGTCACCATCATCATAAGGTCGTAGATGTTGTCCTCGAGCTTCCACATTTCGCCATTAGTCCCCCTGCCGTAGCTCGGGGGATCAAGGATTATCCCGTCGTAGCGCGTTCCGCGGCGTATCTCCCGCGCGATGAACTTCGCCGCGTCGTCGACTATCCAGCGTATCGGCTTGTCCGAAAGCCCCGAAAGCTTCGCGTTCGTCCGCGCCCAGTCCACCATGCCCTTTACCGCGTCGCAGTGGCACACGGAAGCGCCCGCCGCCGCGCAGGCGAGCGTCGCTCCTCCCGTGTATGCGAACAGGTTAAGCACGTTTATCGGCCGCCCCGCCGCGCGTATCTCGTTCATGCAGTAGTCCCAGTTTACCGCCTGCTCGGGGAACAGCCCAGTATGCTTGAAGCCGGTCGGTTTTACTAGGAAATTTAGCTCGCCGTAGCTTATCTGCCAGCTCTCGGGGAGTTTCCTGCGGTAATCCCACGAGCCTCCGCCCGAGCTTGAGCGGTTGTATTTCGCGTGCGCGCTGTTCCATTCGGGAGCAGCCCCGCGGCACTTCCAGATTATCTGCGGGTCGGGTCTGATGAGCGTGACGTTTCCCCAGCGCTCGAGCCGCTCTCCGTCGGCAGTGTCGATAAGGCAGTAGTCCTGCCATTTGTCGGATATTCTCATTTCTTCTGTCCCTATATATCACATTTCGTCCAGCGTCTGCTGTCCGTCCTGAAGTATTCCCAAATGCTTATAGGCAAGCGAGGTCGCTATCCTGCCGCGCGGGGTCTTTGCGACAAAGCCGAGCTGCATGAGGTACGGCTCGCAGACGTCCTCCAGCGTGACCGCCTCCTCGTTGAGCGCGGAAGCGAGCGTCGCCAGCCCGACGGGGCCGCCGTTGTAGCCCTTTATCATCATCTCGAGAAACCGCCTGTCAAGGCTGTCCAGTCCGAGCCTGTCTATCTCCAGCTTGCCGAGCGCCATGTCCGCGATATCGCGCGTTATCTTCCCGTCGCCGAGCACCTCCGCGAAATCGCGCACCCTTTTAAGCAGCCTGTTCGCGATACGGGGCGTTCCGCGCGAGCGCTTCGCTATCTCCATCGCGCCGTCCTTTGCGCAGGGTATACCGAGTATCACCGCCGAGCGCTGAACAATGTCGCAGAGCTGCGCGTGGGTGTACAGCTCGAGCCGCTGAACAACTCCGAAGCGGTCGCGCAGAGGCGCGGAGAGCTGTCCCGAGCGGGTCGTCGCGCCGATGAGCGTGAATTTCGGCAGGTCTATCCTTATCGACCTTGCCGCCGGGCCGTTTCCCATAACGATATCGAGAACATAGTCCTCCATCGCGGGATAAAGCACCTCCTCCACCTGCCGCGGCAGGCGGTGTATCTCGTCGATAAACAGCACGTCGTTCGGCTGTAAATTTGTCAGCAGCGCCGCAAGGTCGCCCGCCTTTTCGATAGCGGGACCCGATGTTACGCGGATATTAACGCCCATCTCGTTCGCAATGATGCAGGAAAGCGTAGTCTTTCCAAGCCCTGGCGGGCCGTAAAGCAGCACATGGTCAAGGCACTCGCCGCGCTTCTTCGCCGCTTCAATGTAAACAGCCATGTTTTCCTTGACCTTGTCCTGTCCGATATATTCGGCGAGGGTCTTGGGGCGCAGCGAAAGCTCGACATCGCTGTCGCTCTCGCTGTATGACGGCTCGACTATCCGCTCCGAGGGGTTAAAATCCAGCTCGTCGTTCGACATTTCAAGCATTTTCCTTGCCCTCCCTTTTTATTCCGTATCGGATATAGTGACGCGGCGGTAGTATTCCTGCGGAAGATCCTCTCCCGTGACGTTTTCCGCCTGTCCGAATTTAAGTATCGCGGTTATGCGGGCGTTAAGCTGCTCCGGCTCTCTGTAACCGCAGAGCATCGCCTTGCTGCTGTATTCCTCCGCCTTTTCCCTGTCGCCGTGCATCGCGCTGAACATCGCCAGCTCCTCGTACACGAGCGGGTGGCTCTGATTTATCGTGAGAAGCCTGTCCAAAAGCTCCTGAGCCTTGTCGTCCTCGCCGCGTATCATGTGTATCCTCGCCATGCTGTAATATGCGTAGCCGTTGTTCGGGTCGTACTTAAGCGCCTGCTCAAAGCAGTGCATCGAGTTGTCAAGGCTGCCGTCGGAGAAGTACTCCTGCCCGAGCCTGCACTGTGCGTCGGGATTGTCCGGAGCAAGCTCCACTGCCTTGCGGTAGCACCACATCAGCTTAGAACGATCTCTTGTTTCCTCGTAAATATGCCCGAGCCACTCCACGCAGAAAAGCTGATTTTGTCGCACGTCCGAGCGGTCAAGCGCTTCGTAAAGCAGTTTTTCCGCCTTTACGCAGTCGCCCTTGAACAGCTCATATATCCCCTTGTAGCAGGTGCGGGCGGTCTTGTCGCTCATGACCGCGGAAATTCCGTGGCTTCCGAGCGCGGTCAGCGCCGCCTTTTTTCTTTTTAGATAAGGCACGAACGTACACTGCACCGCGACGACTGCGGCAACGCAGGCTGCCATAAAGCCCATTACCGCCGCGACAGTGAGCGCGGTGTCGAGATCGTCCGACGTGAACCACATCATCAGTGCGCACAGCAGAACGCCCGAAATGCAGCCGACCACTATCATCCACGCGGAATATGCGTTTGGCGAATTTCCGTTTTTGTTCAAATCAGTAAATCTCCTTTATCCGAGATTTTTCGGCGTATATCGGAAGATATAATTTACCCGAGATTTTTCAGCGCGTACTTGATAAGCTCCTCAACGGGAAGCGACGCGTCCGCGCCTTTAAGAGCCTCCTGCGCCTGAACGGGCGCGAAACCGAGCACCGCGAGCGCGTTGAGCGCCTCCTGCACGGCGTTCCCCGCCGCAGCGGGCGCGGAACCTCCCGCGAACTCCTGTGCGGACACCCGCTGCTCCTTCGCGACCTTGTCCTTAAGCTCGAGCACTATCCTCTGCGCGATCTTCGCGCCTATTCCCGGGGAGCGGGTGAGCGTCTTGCTGTCGCCCGTCGCGACGCACAGCGCAAGCTTGGACGGCGTAATATCGGACAGTATCGAAAGCGCCGCCTTGGGGCCTACTCCCGAAACGGAGATAAGCTGCTTAAAGCATTGAAGCTCGCCGCTGTCCGCGAAGCCGAACAGGTCGACTGCGTTTTCCGTTATATGAAGATATGTGAAGAGCTTTACCTCGCCGCCGCTGCGAATTTTCGCGAGCGTATTCGCCGTAGTGCGGCAGGCGTAGCCCACCCCGCCGCACTCCACGACGGCAAGCCCCGCCTCGGTATGCACAAGCTCTCCGCGAACACTGTAAATCATGTTGTATTTCCTTTCCCGCTTTCCGTTATCTGCGCCAGCCGCGACCCGCCCGTATGCCCGTGGCATATCGCTATGGCTAGCGCGTCGGCGGTGTCGTCGGGCTTGGGGACAGCCTTCAGACGGAGGATATTCTTTGTCATTTCCTGCATCTGGTGCTTTTCCGCCCTGCCGTAGCCCGTGACCGCGACCTTGACCTGAAGCGGCGTATATTCGTATATGGGTATCCCGCGCTGCGCCGCGGCGAGCATCGTCACCCCGCGCGCCTGCGCGACATCTATTCCCGTGGTAATATTGGTGTTGAAATAAAGCTTTTCGATGCTCATGCAGTCGGGCTTGAACATATCGAGGATACTGCACATATCGTCGTAAATTTCGGCGAGCCGCCTGTCGAACGATGTATCGGGCGCAGTTGTTATCGCGCCGTAATTCACCGTCTTAAAGGCGACGTTGTCGTAATCCAGCACCCCGTACCCGACTATCGCATAGCCCGGGTCAATTCCGAGTATCCTCATATCAGGTGTAGCTCTCGTTGTCGGTGACATAGGCGCGCACTCTAAGGGGTATCTGAAGCTCCTCGGATATCTGCCTGCACCTTTCTATCTCCTCCTCGGAGATAATGTCGACAACGGTAAACCCTACGCTCGGACAGATTTTCTTCATATCCAGCGCGAAATCTATCATCGCGTCGAACGACTTCTCGCCGAAGCTCGGGCGGGTGACCTCGTTATAGCGCTTCGCGTCGGGCGCGTTAAGGCTGATGGACACCGCGTCGATAAGCCCCTTGAAGCGGTTTATATCGAAATCGGGGTGAATGAGCCTTACCAGTCCGTTGGTGTTAAGGCGTATCCTCATGCCGCTGCGCTGCTTGATATACTCGGCGGTCTTTACCACCATATCCGCGCGGACGGTCGGCTCGCCGAACCCGCAGAACACCGCGTCGGTCATTCCCGTTTTGTCAAACGCCTCGAACGCCGCCTTTATCTCCTCGAAATCCGGCTCATGCTCGAGCCAGAGGCTGTCGTTGTCGTAAACACTGTCGCCGTTGTTTCTGATACAGAAAACGCACCTGCACGGGCAGCCGTTTGTTATATTTATATACATTTTCTTTTCAAAGTTATAAAAAACAGTCATTTTCCAAACAACTCCTTAGCTGTATTTTCCTGCTTTTTTCATTGGCGGATACTGCCGCAGGATAATAATTAATCAGTTTATTATACCACTATACGGCGTATTTGTCAAATCAATTTTTGGACATTTTTTACGGGATAAAGGAAATTTGTTGTCTATTTTGCTTAATTATCATGCTGCAACTCGGAGAGCGGGAATATCCCTCGGGCGCGCATTGTTTGACACAAGGCGCAAAAAGGGCGCATATATTTCAATGCGCCCAAAATATTTAATTCTGAGTAAG
>CAMEPN010000164.1 GCA_945931735.1 uncultured Clostridia bacterium | reverse complement strand
AATCCTAAAAAAGTTATAGCATTTTTGAGAAAGATATGTTATACTAGATTATATAGTTGGGGTAGTTTGCATTTTTATGCGGGCGCCGGAACGACGAAAGGCAATGCGAGCTTCTCGCGCCGACCGATACAGAGAGAAAAAGGTGGTCAGTTATTATGGCAAAGGACATCAATTTACAGGACGTGTTCCTCAATCAGGCAAGAAAGGACAGGATCCCTGTCACTATCTATATCACAAACGGATTTCAGTTCAAGGGAATCGTAAAGGGCTTCGACAATTATACGGTCATTCTTGATACCGACGGAAAGCAGAACCTTATTTATAAGCACGCTATTTCCACAATCACACCGTTCAAGCCCGTTTCAATTCTCGACGCTTACGATAAGACCGAGGAAGAGTAATGCATTCCCGCTGGACGACGCTTATCATTGCGCTGCTTTCCTTGTTCATCATCGTTATCGCTGTCGGACAGATGTTTTTCGCCGGCGGCGAGAAGCTGACGACGGAGACCGCGCTGGTATACAGCATGGAGGAAGAGGTGCCTTTTGAGGGCGTTTATATGCGCGACGAAACGCTGATATACAGCTCCGGAAACGGGGTCATCAGCTATGAGCACGCGGACGGCTCCAAGGTCGGGAAAAGCTCGGTCATCGCCCGCCGGTATAAGAACGAGAGCGAGATCGAATACCGCCGCGAGATAGAGGAGCTGACCAAGCATATCGAGGTGCTTGAAAGCGCCGAAAAGCTCATCGGCACCGATAATTCTCAGCTCGAGGTCATCACCAGTCAGATAAACGAGCAGCACTCAAAGCTCATCAGCGCTATCCTCGACGGGGACTATTCGGGCGCGAAGGAGCTTCAGAGCGGTATGCTCGAGGCGCTTTGCAAGAGGGAAATAACCCTTCAGGAAAGCGACGGCTATTCCGAGAAGATAAGCGAGCTTGAAAGCCGCATAGCGCAGCTTGAGACAAGGCTTTCGGGCGATGTCACAAGCGTTCTTGCGGACGGCACGGGCTATTTTGTCAGCAATGTCGACGGATACGAGGGCGAAATTTTTCTCTCCGACACCGAAAGCATGACTGCCGAGCGGATAGAAAGTATTATAAATAACCCCGACAAATCTCGCGGAAGCGCGATAGGAAAGCTTATTTCGGGCTATACATGGCGCGTTGCCGCCGTGATAGATAAGGAAAACCTGTTCGGCATAAACGAGGGCAGCAGCGTTACGCTGAGAGTCGGCTCCGCGGGTATGCTGATCGACGCGAAGGTCGTTTCCGTCACCGATACGGACGACGGGCGCGCCGTGTATATATTTGAATGCGACAGGCTCACATCAGAGGTCGTCGAGGGGCGGACAGCGCGCTTCAAGCTGGTAATAAACAGCTACGGCGGCTTAAGGGTAAGCCGTGACGCGATACGCTACGACGAGAACAACGAGCGCGGAGTGTACATCGTCCGCGGGACAAGCTTGGCGTTCAAAAAGATAAATGTCATTTACTGGGGAGAGGATTACGTCATCTGCTCGCAGGAGGGCGGCGACGATTACCTCAAGCTGTATGACAGGATAGTTACCGAGGGCAAGGATCTGTATGATGGAAAAGTTGTTGAGTAATTCCGAGACAAGCTTTGAGGACATACGCGAAAATTATGCCCGCATAAGCCAAAATATTGATGACGCCATGCGCGCGTCGGGCAGAACCGACAAGGTGCGTATTATGGCGGTCACAAAAACGGTTTCGCCGGAAAGGATAAATTTCGCGGTGGGACTGGGTATAGACCTTCTGGGCGAGAACCGCGTGCAGGAGTTCATGGAGAAGCGCGAGAGCTACGCTCCCGCAGAGATCCACTTCATCGGCGGGCTTCAGACCAACCAGGTAAAGTACATTATTGACAAGGTTTCGATGATACATTCCGTCGACAGCCTGCACCTTGCGGAGGAAATAAGCCGCAGGGCGCAGCAGCACGGTCTGGTCATGGATATACTCGCCGAAATAAACATCGGCGGCGAGGACACAAAGGGCGGTATCTCCCCGCAGGAAGCGGAGGAGTTCTGCAAAAGAGTGTCCGAGCTTGAGGAAGTCAGGCTTCGCGGCTTGATGACCATTCCGCCGCCTGACTGCGGCGAAAAATGCTTTTCGGATATGCAGGAGCTTTTCGGCAGAATGCGTTCCGAAATGAACGGGCTGCCGTTCGACACGCTCTCCATGGGGATGTCGGGCGATTATGCGACGGCGGTCAGATATGGGGCAACAATTGTCCGCATAGGCTCCGGCCTGTTCGGATACAGAAAATATTTATAATATAATTGGGAGGAAATTTATTATGGCAAACTTTTTTAAGAACCTTTTCGGTTCCGCAGAGCAGGACGAGGGCTTTGTTGATTACGACGAGGTAGGCTACGACACCTCCTCTTCCGCAGTTACAGAGGAAGAGGCAGATTATGCGTCCGATTATGCGGAGCAGACACAGAGCCGCTTCGGCATGAAGAAGAACACATCCTCTTCGTCCCGCGTTATCAATATGCACAGCAGCAGCGGCGGAAAGCTTGCGGTTCTTTTCCCGACAAGCTATGAAGAGGTCATGAAGGACGCCGTTGAGTACCTTAAGGACAACGCTATCGTTTTCCTCAACCTCGACAACGTTGCGGCAGACGCTAAGATGAGAATTGTTGACTTTATGGCGGGCGTATGCACTGCCCTCGACGGCAAGATGAAGAAGACGGGCACCTGCTCCTATGCGGTCGCTCCGAAGAACGTCGAGTGGATAAACGACATCGACGACTACACCGTCTGATAAGTCTTGACCGAGCTTAATGAAGAGGAACGTTACCTTGCCGCGCACATTGCCGATCTTCAGCGTTTGAGCGCGAGGTCGGGCGTGCCGCGATTTTCCGCCTTTCTGAACGAAAGGGAGGCGGTAGTCGCGGAGTGTGCGGTAAAGGGGCATCCTGTTTTTTACGGAGGATACGAGGGCGCGTCGCGCAGGGTCTGCGGCTTTTTCGATGATACCTATGCCGAGGAGCTGCCGAAAGAGGAGCTTTTTCCCGTCTGCGCAGTCACGTTCACGTTCCGAAAATGCGATAAGCCCGCTCACCGCGACTTCCTTGGAGCAATTCTCGGTCTGGGGATAAAGCGCGAGCTTGTGGGCGATATCCTTGTCGCGGAGGATTATGCGGTGGTGTTCTGCCACGAAAACGCCGAGGAGCTGATCTACCGTCTTGATAAGGCGGGAAAGGTCGGTCTGAATGCGGAAAAGGGCATAACAAAGCCGATTCCTGCCGCTGCGACAAAGAAAACCGAAACCACCGTTTCGTCGCTGCGACTTGACTGCATAGTCAGCGCCGCTGCAAATGTTTCAAGAGAAAAGTCCGCGTCGCTCATCAGATCTGGGCTTGTGAATGCGGATTTTTCGCCGTGTCTGAATATAAGCGCGGAGGTTAAGGAAAATACCGTTATCTCTATCCGCGGCAGCGGACGCTACCGCCTTAGCAGTATCGGGGGAAAGTCCGCCAAGGGCAGGATAAGGATAACGATTGAAAAATACATCTGAAATGTGCTGCTTTTTGCGGCATTATTTATGTTTGAAAAAATGCCTGTCCGTCAGAATAGGACAGTATCACCTGTGCCGGGTCTGGACTGTTTTCGGGCTGTGAAATTGTGGAAGGAAGTTACATCAGATGAATGCAAAAGACATCATTACAAGACGATTTGAAAAAGCCAAGTTCAACGGCTACAAAACAGAAGACGTGGATGATTTCCTCAAGGAAATTTCCTCAGAATATGCTCAGCTTCAAAAGGAAAAGAGCGAGCTTGAGCGCAAGCTTGAGGTGCTTGCGGACAAGATACGCGAGTACCGCGACGACGAGGACGCGCTGAAAGACGCGCTGCTTCTTGCGCAGAAGCAGGGAAATGCGATTATTGCCGAGTCTAAGGCTGCCGCAGAAAAGCTTCAGAAGGAAACTGCCGAGGCAGTTACAAAGCAGCTTTCGGAGGCGAAGGAGAAGTCCGACAAGATGATCGCCGACGCCGACGACTATTCCAAGCGCATGACCAAGGACTCCAACGAGCGCGCCGATAAGCTTGTCAAGGACGCAAGAGCAAAGGCTGACGAGATAAAGGCTGAGATGAACCGCCAGCAGGAGATACAGGAGAACATTCTCCAGCAGACCCGCAAGGAAGTTATGGATTACAGGAACAGGCTGCTCACTTCCTACAAGGCGCATATCGAGTTCATCGAGAAACTGCCCGAAAAGTGCGAAAATGATTTCATAAAGCGCACGGCGGAGGAAACCGAAAAGCGCAACGCAGAAAAGGCAAAGCTTGCCGCAGCGGCTGCCGCGAAGCAGCAGGCAGCCAAGCCCGAGCCTGCTCCCGCTGCCGAGGAAAAGCCCGCAGAACCTGTTGAGGAGGAGAAGCCCGAGCCTGCCGAAAAGGCGCTTGCTTCCGAGGGAGTATCCACTAAGACCGCGGAGAACCTGCCGTTCTTCAATTCGGGCGCAGAGCCGAAAATACGGCACAGCGATCTTCAGTTCGGAAAAAATAAGTAAGCGCAATGCGACTTGCTTTAATTAATATATTGTAAAACAAAATCTTAAGGAGATAGCAATATGTCAGAGGATTTCAACAGCACATTAAATCTGCCGCAGACCGAGTTTCCCATGCGCGGCAATCTCCCGAAAAGAGAGCCGGAGATGCTCGAAAAGTGGGAGCAGGAGCGCCTTTACTACGCGCTTTCCGAAAAAAATAAGGGAAAGCCTTCCTATACGCTCCACGACGGCCCTCCCTACGCAAACGGAAATATCCACATGGGTACCGCGCTCAATAAGGTGCTGAAGGACATCATCGTAAAGTATAAGAGCATGACGGGCTATAACGCCAACTATGTCCCCGGCTGGGACTGCCACGGCTTGCCCATCGAGCTTAAGGCTATAAAGCAGCTCGGCGTTGACAGCGGCTCTGTTGACCCTGTTGCTCTGAGAAAGAGCTGCCGTCAGTTCGCGCTTTCCTGCCTTGACGACCAGAAGAAGCAGTTCAAGCGTCTTGGCGTCTGGGGCGATTTCGACGACCCTTATCTGACCCTCAAGCCCGAGTTTGAGGCTAAGCAGGTCGAGGTGTTCGGCGAAATGGTGAAGAAGGGCT
>CAMEPN010000163.1 GCA_945931735.1 uncultured Clostridia bacterium | reverse complement strand
GAAGTGATACTTGCAAGCCAATCGCCGCGCCGCCGCGAGCTTCTCTCGTTAATTGCCGAGAAATTCAGCGTTATCCCTGCGAAAGGCGAGGAGGTCATCAGCGAGAGCGTTCCTCCCGAGGACGCGGTAAAGATGCTCGCGCTGCAAAAGGCGACGGAGATTTACTCGGAATACAAGGACGAAACGATAATTGCCGCGGACACTGTTGTTTCGGTTGGCGGTGAGCTACTCGGCAAGCCGCACAGCGAGGCGGAAGCGGCAGCTATGCTGCGCAGGCTTTCGGGCAGGCGTCACAGTGTTTTCACGGGAGTATGCATTATTTATCCCGACGGGGCGACGGACTGCTTTGCGGAGGAAACGCAGGTGGAGTTCTACCCGCTGTCCGAGGAGGAGATAGCGGCGTATGTCGCGACGGGCGAGCCTATGGACAAAGCGGGCGCATACGGAATACAGGGCAGGGGCGCGCTGCTTGTTAAAGGTATTTCGGGGGACTATTACAACGTCATGGGGCTGCCCGTGGGGCGGCTTTACAGGGCGCTTCTAAAAAAGAGCGCGGCTGACGGAAAGGGAAAGATATGAAAACGCATCTCAGGCTTAGCTACAATTCTCCGGTGATACTGACCTATGTGGCGATATGCGCGGTGTTCCTCATCATAAACGAGATTACGGGCGGGTGGTTCAACGCGATGTTTCTCGTCTGCTACGGGCACCCGAACTGGCTTGACCCGCTGACATATCTGCGGTTATTCACCTATGCTTTCGGTCACAGCGGCGTATCTCATCTCACGGGGAACATGATAATGATGCTTCTTGTCGGGCCTATTGTCGAGGAGAAGTACGGTAGCTGGAACCTTGTTATCATGATCGGCGTGACCGCGCTTGCGGGCGGGCTGCTGAACGCGATTTTCTTCGACACGGGAGTTATCGGCGCGAGCGGCATTGTGTTCATGCTGATAATCCTTAGCGCGTTCACCAACATGAGAAAGGGCGAGATACCGCTCACTCTGATACTCGTGACGGCGATTTACCTCGGGCAGGAGATATACGACGGGCTGTTCACGAACGACAACATTTCGCACTTCGGGCATATTGAGGGAGGAGTTTCCGGACTAGGCTTCGGGATATGGTATCACAAAAAGGTTTTTGAAATGAAGAGCTGAAAAAAAGGGGCGGTTTGCCCCTTTGACCTTTTTAAAGGAAATTTGGTTTGTATAAGAGAAATTTTTTTGTGTGTCACAGGGGGGATTTTAGGCTCTGCCTTGAACCTATTTTTATTTGTTATTTTTTATTTCTCGTGTTGTCACACGGGGGACGAGGGGGGAACCCTTCGGGGAAAGGGGGGAAGAAGAAAATCCGACAAAAATCGACGATTTCCCATGCTGCCCTCTGTTGCGCGACATCGTGTCGCGCTTTTGGGGCAGCAGTGCAAACATCGTGTTTGCACCCCTTTCCCCTACGTTTTCCCCCTCGCGCTCCCCTTCCCCTCTCCCTTTTCCCCCCTTTGTCGATTTTTCGCGGATACAAGACGCTGGGTGTTTGCAACGAGAATAGGTGCGGCTGCGACGCGCTTGGGTCATCTCCCGTTTTATATGCCCTTCTCCGAGCAGCAGTCCCTTGGCGGCTGTGATGTGATAGGTCGTTTGGCTAAGCTCGGTCGGGCTGCGGCGCGTTTTGAGCATATAAGCGTGATTTGCTTGCTGCCGTTTCGGTACAAAATATGCCCCGAGAGGTGTTTTTCTCGGGGCATGAATTATTATTTTGAATTTATTATAACACAAAACTATCCTTGCGTCAAATGCCCATTGCCGCTCCGAGCAAAACTGCCGCGATAAAAACGGGCGCGGTATATTTTATGGTAAATTCAAAGCTGCGGCGGCGCTTGAACGCGCTACCCTGCGCTATTTCCTCGGACAGCACCGACGGCTTTATCACCCACCCTACATAAATGCAGGCGAGCAGCGCGGCGATCGGCGTTATCACCGAATTTCCCACTATATCAAGAAAATCCAGTATCGAATGTCCGAACGGCTTTACTTCGCTCCAAACGCTGTATCCCAACGCAGAGGGCAGACCCAGCAGAATGAGCGCGGCAGCCATTATCCCCGCGGCGGCGGGGCGCTTAAGCCCGAAAAGGTCGATAAGGTTCGCGGTATTTACCTCCATCATGGAAATCGCGGAGGTAAGCGCGGCGAACAGCACCAGCACGAAGAACACTGCGCCCGCTGCCTGTCCGAGCGGCATTTCGGCGAAAACGGCGGGCATTGTTTCAAACATAAGCCCTGCGCCCGCGGAAACAGCCGCTTCCTCTCCGCCCGAAAACGCGAACAGCGCGCAGATTATCGTCAGCCCCGACAGGAAAGCTATGCCGATATCGAACACCTCAATCTGCTTTACGGAGCGCTCTATATCGGCGCTTTTTTCGAGGTAAGCGCCGTAGGTTACGATTATGCCGCTGGACAGCGAGAGGGAATAGAACATCTGCCCCGTGGCGGCAAGAATGGTTTTGAAGCTGAATTTTGAAAAGTCGGGGCGGAGGTAATACAGCGCACCCGCACCCGCGCCCTCCGCGCAGAGGGAATATACGGCAAGAATGACCGCAAGCACCACAAGTATCGGCATAAGCACTTTGTTTGCCTTTTCGATGCCGTTTTTTACGCCGAACATAACGACCGCCGCCGCTGCCGCGATGAAAATGAGCTGATACAACACCGGCTCGAATGTCCCCGAGATAAACGAGGAATAGAAGCCGTTTTCGGCGGCGCTGCGTCCGGAGCCGGTGACGAATACCGCCGCGTATTTCACGACCCAGCCGCCTATAACGCAGTAATACGGCAGGGTTATCAAGGTTATCACCGCGGTGAGCACGCCGATAGCTCCGCCGCCTTTCCCGAGGGCGCGGTAGCTTGGTATGCTTGCGCGGGCGGCGCGCCTTCCTATCGCTATCTCCATTGCCATGATCGGAAATCCCAGCAGCAGCGTCACGACTATATAGCACAGCAGGAATATCCCGCCGCCGTATTCCGCCGCGAGATAAGGAAATCGCCATATATTTCCCAGCCCGACTGCGGAGCCTGCCGCCGACAGCACAAAACCTATTCGTCCCGAAAACTTGGGTCTGCTCATAATTTTTTCTCCGTAAGAAATAAATAATTTATGTTTCATATAATAGAAGTACGGTATTATTATTAATCGCCTCGGCGTGATTATTCCGATGACATGGGCAAAAGCTTGACAGCTGTGCAATAATAGGATATAATTTAAGGAGTTATTATTGGAGGGATAGCATGGCGGATTTTTTCAGGGGCGTACCCGACAGAATGGTCATTTTCGGGAAGCTTCATATCGGCATTTCGGTCGCGTTTCTTGCTGCCGCCGTGCTGATATTTGTTTTCAGAAACAGGCTCGCGCGGATCGACAGGCGGGCGGCTCGCTTCACAATGGCGGGCATTCTCGCGGCGAATATGCTGCTGCACTACGGCTCGCGCATTGCTTTGGGGATATGGAGGTTTGAAGAGGATCTTCCGCTGCATATCTGCTTTGTCACGAATTTCCTGCTGATATTCATTCTTCTGACCGACAACAAGGGCGGGCTGTTCCGCGTGGTTTATTATTTCACGCTTATCGGGCCGCTGCCCGCGATGATATGGCCCGACCTTTCCTATTCATGGCAGAGCTACACGTTCTGGCAGTTCGTGATAAGCCACCATGTTATGCTTCTGTTCAGCTTTTACTGTCTTTTCGTCCTCGGCTACGAAACCACGCTCAAGAGTATTCTCCCCGCGTTTTTCATAGGGAATATGTATATAGGCGCGGTTTGGATATTCAACGCGGTTTTCGGGACGAATTACATCATGATGTCCGAGCTTCCCGAGCAGCTTTACGAGCTGTATCCGTTCCTCGACGCGATGCCGCCGCTCGTCTGGCTGGAGCTTGTGGGCGCGGCGGTCATGCTGGCGGCTTATCTTCCCGCGCTGGCCGCGAAAAAATGCCGCCGCACGCCTCAAAACGATTGACAACAGCAACAAAATGCTGTATAATTAATGTGTATGATATTTTGCGGCGTAATGCCGTTATCGAAAGGACAACAAAAGAAATGAAGTATGATTTTGCCGCCATCGAAAGCAAATGGCAGAAATACTGGGACGAACACCGCACCTTCCACGCGGAGAACGACTATTCCAAGCCGAAGTTCTATGCGCTCGTTGAGTTCCCCTATCCCTCGGGTCAGGGACTTCACATCGGTCACCCCCGCCCCTACACCGCAATGGACATCGTATCGAGAAAGCGCCGTATGCAGGGCTACAACGTGCTGTTCCCGATGGGCTGGGACGCGTTCGGTCTGCCTACTGAGAACTATGCGATAAAGAACAAGATACACCCCGCGGTAGTTACAAAGAACAACGTCGCTCGCTTCAAGGAGCAGCTTAAGTCGCTCGGTATGTCCTTCGACTGGGAGCGCGAAATAAACACCACCGACCCGAAGTACTTCAAGTGGACGCAGTGGATATTCCTTCAGCTTTTCAAGGACGGACTGGCTTACAAAAAGGAAATGAACGTAAACTGGTGCACCTCCTGCAAGGTCGTTCTTGCGAACGAGGAGGTCGTAAACGGCAAGTGCGAGCGCTGCGGCGGCGAGGTAGTTCACAAGGTAAAGAGCCAGTGGATGCTCAAAATAACGGATTATGCGCAGAAGCTGCTCGACGATCTTAAGGACGTCGACTATTTCGAGAAGATAAAGACTGCGCAGATCAACTGGATAGGCCGTTCCACCGGCGCGGAGGTCAATTTCAAGACCACCCTCGGCGACACGCTGACCGTTTACACAACGCGCCCCGACACGCTTTTCGGCGCGACATACATGGTAATCTCCCCCGAGCACCCCATGATAGAGAAGTGGGCTGACAGGCTCGGCAACATGGACGCGGTAAGGGCATATCAGGCTGAGGCGGCAAAGAAGTCCGACTTCGACCGCACCGAGATGAACAAGGACAAGACGGGCGTTAAGCTCGAGGGCGTTCTTGCGATAAACCCCGTAAACGGCAGGGAGATCCCAATCTTCATTTCCGACTATGTTCTGATGACCTACGGCACCGGCGCTATCATGGCTGTTCCGGCGCACGATACCCGTGACTGGGAGTTT
>CAMEPN010000162.1 GCA_945931735.1 uncultured Clostridia bacterium | reverse complement strand
ACGTCTGTATATTCCTGCACCATTATTAAAGAAGGGAATAAATGAAATAATTATTTTTGAGACAGACGGAAAGATAAATGAAACTATTGAGCTTAAAAGTGAACCGGATATAGGCTGAAGATGTAACATATTTTAATATGCCGTGTATTCTATGATTTTACCTTTGGTGCAGGATTTACTGACTGTGTAAAAATGGGCTTTGGCTTGGGTGGCAGTTTTTAAAATTGCCATCCAAGCCGGGCAGGTAGTTAAACAGTTATTTCTTACCATGCTGATGCAGATATTTTTCTCTGGTAGCCAGTCCGCCTCTTATGTGGCGTTCCTGCTTGTTTTTGTCGAGTACCGCCTTTACCTCGTGGTACAGCGCGCTGTTCGTTCGCGCGAGCTTTACGGTTATGTCTTGGTGGACGGTGCTTTTGCTTATCCCAAATTTTTTTGCCGTACTTCTTACCGTAGCGTTGTTTTCAACAATATATGTACCTAAAATGACACATCTTTCTTCATTGGCGTTTTCGACAATGCCGCGTCTGTTCAATGAAAAATACACCCCCATAGGTTTTATTTGCACTTTTCCTTTTTGTTCATTTTATGACCGATAAACGGGTTTTATGTTTATTGCGCGGATTATCGTAAGTTTCAATGCTGCGAAAAATTGTTTGTTTTTGGTATTGCATTTTGCATGGATTTGTGCTATAATTGAATGCAGGATACTGGCATGATGCCGTATAATACGCTATTTTTAGGCACAGAAAAGGAGTATCGCAATGACGGAAAAACAAATTAAAAATGATTTCGACAGGTTCATTTCCGATAAAGGGCTGCTGTTCAACCTTATTTTCCTTGACGCAATATGCTTAGTTTTCGGTGTTTTGAACATAATAACATCGTATTTGGCGGTCGGCCTTGTGACTATCGGATTCGGCGTTGTCACTTCTGTGCTGTTTTTTATCATGAAAGCAAGGTCAGTTAAGAAATCTGTCCTCGGCACCCTTGTTTCTATAATGCAGCTGGGCGCAATTATTATCATAGGTGTGTTCAAGCATGAGCTGCACGTTATGTTCCCGCTTATCCTCACGGCGGTAATTCTTTCGTCGTTCTATTATAACAGAAAGAGCATGATAATCCAGTGGGGGATAACCAATATTTCCTGCATAATAGGATTTTTCTTTATGGATTTCTTCTATCTCGGCGCAACTTTCGACGCAGTTATAAAGGGCGTTGTTGCGGTCAATGCGGCAATTTTTATTATTATCTACATAACAAAAAACAGCATGAAGCATATCGCCGAGGCTGAAAATCTGCATAAAGAGAGCGAGAAGCTGCTCGAACAGGTAAACGAGCAGGCTGAAAGCGCCAAGCAGCTCGTTGATGAGCAGAACAACCTTGTCGAGCAGGTCGCAAAGACGGCGGGCATTCTTTCCGGCTCCGCAGAGCGCATGAGCGGTCTTTCCGTTTCTATGAGCAGCGCTGCCGAGGAGCAGGAGCGCACCATAAACGATATCGGCGAGAATATCAACGCGATCACCGTTGAGGCGAACAAGGCGCTCGAAGAAAGCAGCAAGGCTGCCGAAGCGGCTCAGAGAAGCTCCGAGCTTGTTTCGGAGAACAATGCCGAGGTACAGAACATGACCGCGGCAATGCAGGAGATAAACGAGGCGTCGCACCAGATTGAAACCATCATCAAGACCATCGAGGATATCGCATTCCAGACGAACATTCTTGCTCTCAACGCGGCTATCGAAGCGGCGAGAGCGGGAAGCGCGGGCAAGGGCTTTGCGGTCGTTGCAGACGAGGTTCGCAATCTTGCTACAAAATCCGCGGAAGCCGCAAAGGATACTTCCGACCTTATTAAATCCACCATTGACAGCGTAAACCATGGCACCGAGCTTGTCAACAGCGTTGCGGGAAGAATGTCGGGCATTATCGCAAGCTGCGAGGAGAGCAGCGAGCATTCCAAGCTTATCGAGTCGCTTGTAGAAAATCAGAACAACTCCGTAAAATCCGTCCGCGAGATGATACAGCAGATATCTCACGCGGTCGAGCAGAATGCGGATACCGCAGTAAGCTGCTCAGAAGCGGCGGGCGCGGTTTCCGACGAGGTTCGTGCGCTTAACGAGCTTGTCGGAGCGAGAAACTAAAATAAAAACGGGAGAACGTCATTTTGGTGTTCTCCCGTTTTGTTTTGGTTATTCAGGATTATTTATACATACCTCAATACTTCAGTTTCTTTGCCGTCCTCGATATAAATTCTCGGGACGCGCGTTCCAATGGCGCAGAGCAGCTCGTAATTAATCGTGCCGATAATTTCAGCGGCGCGCTCCAGCGAACAGCCCCCCTCAAGCTCGTCGGAATAGACCGTAACGACATCGCCGACCTTTACATCTGGGATATCCGTGACGTCGATAAGGGTCTGATCCATGCATATCCTGCCGCATACGGGCGCGGGTCTGCCGTTTACGACAGGGCTCCATTGTCCCGAAAGCCGCCTGTTGAACCCGTCGGCGTAGCCGCAGGCTATCAGCGCGAGCTTTGTTTCGCGAGAGGTCGTGAACGTCCTCCCGTAGCTGACGCTCGTTCCCGCGGGGACTGTCTTTATCTGACTTATCACCGTCATCAGACGGAATATAGGCTTTATCCCCTCGGGAAAAGGGCAGTCGACCGACGGCTTATGACCGTACATGACTATACCCGAGCGGACAAAATCGCCGCCGAAATCCTTGTGGTAAAGTATTCCTCCGCTGTTCTGAGAGTGCATTTTAAGCCCGCGCGAGGAGCAAATGTCGGTGAAAAGCTTCTGCTGCCTGTCAGTGAACTCAATATCCGACGGCAGGAGGCTGTCCGCAACGGCAAAGTGCGTGTAACCCGCGCGGCAGTCCAGACCTTTCTGCGCGAGGATAAAGTCCGCTTCCTCCGCAGTTGAAATTCCGACGCGGCTCATTCCCGTGTCAAACTTGATATGTACGGGAACCTTTACTCCGCGCGACAGCGCTGCGTCGGACAGCTCTTTCGCGTATTCGGTTGTTCCGACGGTGAAAAGGTAGTTCTTGTCAAGATTTTCAAAAATTAGCGGTATGTCGCAGTAGCCGAAAATAAGTATATCTCCCTTAACGCCGCCCTCTGTAAGCCCCTGCGCTTCCCAGAGATTTGACACCGCAAAATGGCTTATCCCGCATTTGTTTAAGGTCAGCGCGCAGTGTACGTCGCCGTGTCCGTATGCGTTGGCTTTAACGATGGCTATTATTTCCTTTTCGGGAGCAAGCGCCTTTATGATGCGTATATTTTCTTTGAGAACGTCAAGGTTTATTTCCGCCCATGTTCTCCAATAAAAATTCTTCATCTTAATTAACCCCTATGCTTGAAATTTTAATAAAAATGTGTTATACTATATCCTGTACAGCATTTTATAATGCTGCGATGCTGAAACACTACTATATTATATAACTACGGAGCAAAAAATTCAAGTGCTGAACAGAAATTTTTGCACGCTGAAAGGATAATTCGGATTATGGCAGTCCGCAGAAAAAGTAACTGGTATATTTATTTTATTGCATTCGGAGTAACTCTTGCCTTTGCGGCAATGGCTATATTTGCTTTCAGATGGTATCTTTTCCCCGAGGAAACGCAGAGCGCGGGACTTAACGCGTCGGGCGAGCTTGCCGAGGATTTTGTCCCCGACAGCAGTTATAGCTTCAGCGTTATGGTGATGATATCCGAAAACGCCGTCGACGCGCCCGAGCTGTTTATCGTAACGGAATACGACGCGGTGGACAACAGAGTGACATTCGTCCCGATACCGCCGGGGATATCCGTTTCTACCGACGGCAGGACGCTTCCCAACGTTTATTCGGCACAGGGCGGCACGGGGGTGATAAATGAGGTAAGCAATCATATAGGGATAAAATGCTCCTCGTATGTTAAGCTTGACAGAAAGAGCTTCATTGACTTTGCGTCGGCTTACGGAAACGTTAAGATAAATGTTCCCAAGACGATAATTATAGCTGACGGCGCCGAGGCGGAAACCATTAACGCGGGCGAAGTCCTCTTCACCGCAGAAATGCTTTATCGTTACATAATGCTCGCGGATTTTGAAGAGGGAGAATCCTACCGCTTCAATATGATAGGAAATATCCTTTCGGAAATGGTAAATCAGAACATTTCCTCGACAGACAGCTCTCTGCTCGATACTTACGCAAGGCTTCTGATGAACGCTCCCGATACCGATATCACAGCGGAGAAATATTCCTCGCGCAAGGCGGCGCTGCTGAATACTATCATGTATGAAAGCTCGCCCGCGGAATATTATGTTCCCTACGGACAATATACGGATAACGGCGGATTTGACATTTCCGAAAATTCCGTTATTACGATAAAGCAGAAGGCAGGCGTTGAATAAGATGGACGAGAGAATTGAAAAGGCGATGAAAGCGCTCGCGCTCAACAAAATGAAGCCGTATTTCGTGCAGTCGCGCGAGGAGCTTCACGCGCTGATACGCGAGCTGGTAAGCAAGGACAGGCTCATTACGGCGGGCGGCTCGATGACGCTCAAGGAAAGCGGCGTTACCGACCTGCTTATGAACGAATTTCCGAACGCTTACATAGACCGCTCGGCGGGAAAGGACAGGGAAGAGGTCGAGGAGATAATGCGCAAGGCGTTCGTTTCCGACACGTTCCTGTGCAGCTCAAACGCGGTCACGGAGGACGGCGAGTTATACAACGTCGACGGCAACGGCAACCGTGTGTCCGCCATGATATTCGGCCCGAAGCAGGTCATAGTCGTGGTCGGCGTAAACAAGCTTGTTAAGGACATTCCCGAGGCGATAAAGCGGGTGGAAACCGCCGCTGCTCCGAAGAACACCGTGCGCCTTGACTGCGGAACGCCCTGCACAAAGACGGGCGAGTGCGTCCACTGCCGCAGCGACAAGCGCATCTGCTGTTCCTACGTTACGCTGCGTCAGCAGAGAGTGCCCGACAGGATCAAGGTCATATTCGTAAACGAAAGCCTCGGCTATTAATAAAAAACTGAAAGGACATAGACATAATGGCTGTATTAAAACTTATCGCCCCGTGCAAGGATTATATATGGGGAGGAAACAGACTCCGCGAGGAATACGGAAAGAAGCTTGACTCCGACAAGATCGCGGAAAGCTGGGAGCTTTCCTG